>CAZWQC010000205.1:0-2126 GCA_964635785.1 uncultured Ectothiorhodospiraceae bacterium | reverse complement strand
TGCGTCGTTGGGATCATCGAGATTCGCTTTGACAGCAAGCTGGTAAGCATCAAGTACCGGCTGCCGTTCGGCGAATAGTACCGCCAGGGATAGTGCCTGCTCGCTGTACTGGCGGATACGGTTCGAAAAGTCGATTTGCTTCGCGTCGACCAATTGCGCGACGAAGGCCAGTGATGTCTCGTCGAGTTTGCGCGTGAGAAGGTGCTCACCAACGAGCCAGACAAACAGACCCAAAATGAGGAAGGGGAGAACGAATTTATACCGAATACTCATGCAAGTGTCCTGCGTTTGACCCGATGGTTTGCCGAATGTCGCTGTGCCCGAAATAGACGGGAATCGAGCTACGCGGCGATACGTTGGCGAACATTGGCGCTGCGAATCAGTCCGCCAATATCGAGTATTAGCGAAACGGTACCGTCGCCTAAGATGGTTGCCGCAGAGAAACCGGGCACTCGGCGAAAATTCGCCTCCAGACTCTTGATCACGACTTGTTGCTGACCGAGGAGCTCATCGACGACCAGGGCGGCACGATGGCCTTCGCCCTCGACCACCATCAACAGACATTCATCCAGCCGCGTGCTGCGCGGGGTGATGCCGAAATGTTGATAGAGCCGCACCACCGGCAAGTAGTCCTCCCGCCAATGCAAGATTTCGCGATCGTTGACGCGATTGACATGACGATCCCCAATCTGCAGCGATTCCAAGATGGAGATCAAAGGCACGGTAAAGATGTGGTCGCCGACACGGGCGAGCTGCCCATCCAGAATGGCGAGGGTCAGTGGTAGCTGGATGGTAAAACACGTTCCCTGGCCGATCTCGGACGTAATTTCGACGTGGCCACCTAAGTCGTTGATATTTCGCCTAACGACATCCAGCCCAACGCCACGTCCGGACAAGTCGGTGATTTTGGCGGCCGTGGAGAAACCCGGATGAAACACCATATCCCGGATCTTGTCGGCCGGCGGGGTTTCCTCCGTCCCGATCAATCCACGCGAACGAGCGCGTTCCAGGATTGCGTTAAGGTTGAGCCCCGCGCCGTCATCACTGACTTCGATAACAATGTTCCCGCCGCGATAAAAGGCCTTGACGAGCAAGGTGCCAGTGGCCGGTTTGCCGGCGGCGATACGTTTGGCAGGCGCCTCGATGCCATGATCGAGGGCATTGCGCACCAGGTGAGTCAGTGGATCACCGATTTTTTCCAGCACCGTCTTGTCGAGCTCGGTTTGCTCGCCGATCAATTGGAGTTGGGTCTTTTTGCCGAGTTGCTGGCTGATATCGTGGACCAGACGCGGTAACCGATTGAACACGGTACTGATGGGCAACATGCGGATACGCATGGCATCTTCTTGCAGATCGCGGGTGTGTTGCTGCATTTGCAGTAATGCTTGACGCAGTTGTTGCAACAGTTGCGTGCCCATGTCTTGTTCGCGTTCGCTGATGGAATTGAGCATGGATTGTGCGATAACCAACTCGCCGACGCGGTTGATCAACGTATCGATCTTGTCGATGTTGACTCGAATCGAGGAGGCATCGTTGCTGCGACGGTCCCTCTTCTCGATTCGTGGGGGTTCATCCGCCGGTTGGTTGATGCTCGGCGCAGGTGCTGGCTCGTCGGGTGCGACGGCACTCAACGGTTGGATGTCAAGTTCGCAGTCATCCTCCACCCACTCGAAGATTTCATCGATGGTGCGTCGTTCGACAGCGGCATGCAACGTCAATTCCCAGGCGAGGTAGCAGCTTTCCGGATCGATTTCGGCGAAAGCCGGGACATTGCGGGTGTCGACGCTAACCTCGAGTTGGCCGAACTCCGCCAATGCTGCGAACATGCGCAATGGTTCGTTGCCGGTGCGCAAAATATGGCTTTCGGGGCGAAATCGGATACGCCAGCCTGCCGGGGCTGCACTGACGACGGTGGTGGCCGATGTTGCCGGGATGGTCGGTACCGGGGCCGACGCCGGATCAAGCAAGCTATCCAAATTCTCTTGCATCCGGATGACCCATGCGCTATCGAGTTCATCGCCGTCGCGGGTGGCAACGAGCATGTGCCGGGTGCAGTCGACCGCTTCCAACAATATCGCGAGGATGGCGGGGTTGACCGGTTGTTCTCCGGCGCGCATGCGATCCAA
>CAZWQC010000204.1:3451-5266 GCA_964635785.1 uncultured Ectothiorhodospiraceae bacterium | reverse complement strand
GCGGCATCGTTGGGGCAGCCGTCGTTGCAGTCCGCCGTCCCGTCGCCATCGGTGTCGGTGTCGGCTTCGCCACAGCCGCAAACACCGGCTTCGGTCTTAGCGGCGTCGTTGGGGCAGCCGTCACAGGCATTCCCGACGCCATCCTCATCGTTATCCTCCTGCTCGGGGTTCGCGACCTCCGGGCAATTGTCCACGGTGTCTACGACGCCATCACCGTCGGTATCGACACCGCCGCCCCCATCGTCATCGTCGCCACAACCGGCCAAACCAAAGACCAGCAAGAACGCAGCAAGCAATGCAAGCCAATGTTTTCGCAGTTGATACTGCATGTTACCTCCAAAACGTGGTGAGAAATTTAGGGTTACCCTAAAAGGGATCGGGCAATGATAGGACACATCCCGCTTACACCGCTACAACCAGCACTCGCATTGGCCAATCTTGTTCACATGTTTGAAGCGCAGCGCAACCAAGAAGCCATCACGACGGACAGCGGCAGTGTCGCCGGGGCAACTCATCCAATGCATTTGCTGGTGCGGATCAACGTTCACCGCATGCGCGCAAGACCACTTCATTGGAATGGAGGCGGTCAGGCAACCGGCTTAGATATAGCTCTTGCGTTGATGCCGCCGTCGCCCGGCCTGCTGAATTACAACCCCATGAATGTCGTTGATCCCGGCAAGCGTGACCGGTGTGATATCGCCATTGAGGACGAACAACGAATATAAACCATCGCGAATCCGAAGTTGTCGGAAAACGTACTCGGTACCCACCTGGGCAATGACATAACAACCGTCTTCGATGACGCCGGCCGGATCGACGATAATGATGGCACCATCTTTGAACTCCGGTTCCATGCTATCGCCAATGACCCGTAAGGCAAAGGGTTCCGCGCTAGAGCAAGCACTCAGTTCGTCCATCGTGATCGCCTCCGGCCTCAGGCCAACAACCGCTCGGTGGAGAACGCGCTGACTTCCCGCTCGATCTGCTCGGGGGCAAACCAATCCAAACGCTCATGTAGCTTGACGACCTCGCCGACAATCACCAACGTCGGCGGTTGGACGTCAACGGCAGCCACCTGCGCTGGCAAATCCGCCAACGTGCCAATGATGCGCTGTTGGTGAGGCGTGGTTCCCTGTGACACGATCGCGGCCGGCGTGGTCTCGGCCATCCCGTGCGCGATGAGTTCCCGGCAAATCACCGGCAGACCGTGCATCCCCATGTAGAACACAACGGTCTGCTTAGGCTGCGCCAGCATGGACCAGTTCAAGTCGATACTGCCGTCGCGTAGATGCCCAGTCACGAAATGGCATGACTGGGCATAGTCACGATGGGTCAGGGGAATCCCCGCGTAAGCGGCACAACCGGATGCGGCCGTGATGCCCGGGACGATTTGAAACGGCACGCCGTGTTCCATCAAGGTGCCGATCTCTTCGCCGCCGCGCCCGAAAATGAATGGATCACCGCCTTTCAGCCGCAATACGCGTTTGCCTTCCTTGGCCAGACGGGCGAGTAACTGGTTGATCTCGTCTTGGGGCAAGGCATGGTCGTTGCGCGCTTTGCCAACATAGACCCGATCCGCATCGCGGCGCACCATGTCCATGATTTCCTCGGACACCAGTCGATCGTAGACGACCACATCCGCCGTTTGCATCAAGCGCAACGCGCGAAAGGTCAATAAATCGGGATCTCCGGGGCCGGCTCCCACCAGGTAGACCTCGCCCATGTCACGGTTGCCGTCGCCGTGCAAGGTTTTGTGCAGTAACCCTTCGGCTTCCTCGAGTTTGCCGGCATAAAGCAGTTCGGCGACCCGACCGG
>CAZWQC010000204.1:0-3441 GCA_964635785.1 uncultured Ectothiorhodospiraceae bacterium | reverse complement strand
TTCCCAAAACAGCCGCCGCTCGTGCTCATCGGGAAAGCGGGCTTTGGCCTCGCTGCGATAGCGGTCGACCAAGTGGCCCAGTCGGCCATAGGCTGCCGGAATCGCGCTTTCCAATCGGGCGCGCAGCAAACGCGCCAAGACCGGGGCAGCGCCGCCGGTGGACACGGCAATTTGCACGGGCGAGCGATCAATCATGGATGGCGTGATGAACCCGCATAAATCGGGTCGGTCAACCACGTTGACCGGAATATTCGACGCTTTTGCCACCTCGCTGACCGAGCGATTGACCATTTCCTGATCGGTGGCTGCCACAACCAACATATGTCCAGGGACGTCATCTGCGACGAACTCCCGAGCGACGTGGTCAATCCGACCGGTGTCGGCCAACTCGGCAAGCTCTTGACATAACTCGGGTGACACGACCCTCACCCGGCCGTGCGCTTTGCGCAACAAGCGAACCTTGCGCGCGGCGATAGGGCCTCCCCCGACGACGAGGCAAGGTTTATCGCGAATATCGAGAAAAATCGGAAAATAGTCCACCAGCCATTACCTTCAAAAAAACGTCGTCAGACCACGCTTCACGGGAACCGCCGTCGCCCGTGAGCTAGTGCATCTTTGGCACAAACGGCGGTCTTGAAACCCGTCTGCGTTCCCGTGTTCCGATCGTCCTGTCCCCTCGACCGAGAACACACGCCGCTGTTGACGCTGTTAGGCAGCCAACATCGGCTCCAATTCCCCATCCATATCCAGCGAGACCAAATCATCGTAGCCACCGACATGCTCCTCGCCGATAAAGATCTGGGGCACCGTATGTCGCTGACTCACGCGTTCCATCTCGCAACGCAAGTCCGGTGCACCGCTGACATCGATCTTCTTCATCTGCGCCCCGCGCCGCTCCAACAGTTTTACCGCACGGACACAAAATGGACAGGATGGAGTCAGATAAATCGTTACTTGAGCCATCGCATCCTCCGTTGTCATTATAAATCGTCGCCAAACCCTCTCTGTTCACATCGAACCGGGCTTAACGCGTCGTGATCTCGATCCCCCGTTTTCCGGGTCATGGGATCATCGTTCGATATTATCGAAACCACCTGCATAACCCACTCTCCCAATCGGGTTACCTGCACCGAGCCTGACGCTTCGCCATGGGCTTACCCGGAACCTTTCAACGTCCGCACACTGCTGATTTCCAGCCTCTCCACGTGTGGCCCGAGCCAACGTGTCAGCATCCGCCGGGAAAAGCCGCCGAGCCCTTCGGTGGTGACCCGTCGCTGCAACAGGCTGAGATAAAGATCGGCTTTGACGGAGCTCGGATCGAAGTGTTGGGCCAGCAACATTTCCGCATTCGGTTGTCCCACCCGCACCCTTGGCATGGTGAAAGCTAAAGACTGCAAGCCTTCGATACGCACGGTCGAGAAAATGCCGCGCAACCGTTGCCGGATGAGCTTACCGATGGACTCGGCGGCCAGCCAAGCGACTTGCTCTACCATGTCCAAGACACCCGTATCAACACCAGGATGCGTCCGAAAATAATCCAGTGCCGGGTAATAGCCGAGTTTTTCTGTCCGCACGGCGTGAAAGACCTGACCGGCAAGATCATTGGCCAACAGGTCGATTGCAATCGGCAAGTGTTGCTCCAGTTCATCCCGCAGGACATGCGCCCGCAGTGTCAACGCGACACTCGCGACGTTTAAATCAGGCATTCGGGTGGCGACCTCGCAACATCTGCAAGCGCAGCAATACCGGCTCAAATACAGGCGTCAGACGCTTGCGTAGCACTGTTCCAACGGCGTCGGTCTTGGCCAAAATCGGGGTCACCAAGGGTTCCCCGACCAACGCGAGAAAGCGCATTGCCGCGACGTAGTCAGCCCATAGCGGGTGAACCGATAGGGCAAAGTCGCTTGGAGAGAACTGCCGTGCGGCGGTTTCAACGTCATCCACGAAACGCGGCAACTCGCAGCGAGGTCGTAGCGGTTGGAAATACCGTCCGAGTAGATCGACCAGTATCACGGTCAGTTCCTGATTAACCGGCTTTTCCATGACCACCATCGCCGTCGCCACGAAACGTTGCCCAGCACCGCTGAGCACGCGAGTAAGGCAATCGAGGGCGACGCTCCCGGCAAACCGATCATCTTCTGCCAACGCCAGCACCTCGCGATACTGGGGATGCGCCGGCAACGGATCGGGGAGACGATCGGCTTGGCGATGCAGAAATCCCACGCAATAAGCGGGCTTGCGTCGTCCTAGTTGCCACAAGTGCTGCCGTGTTTCGGTATCGAGTAGGCCCGGTTGTAACACCAGACTGACCGACATCGCGATGCCCTCCGGTGTCTGCTCAAACGGCAAATGCTCGACGACATAAGCTGCAAGCACTTGTCCGATCGCAGCGTTCACGATCTGCGGATATTGCAGCAATTGCCTGGCGTTTTCCGTGGACGGCGCCGCCCACCAGGTCCGGCGCGCCAATTCAGGCGAGACCTCCGGGGTATGCGCGACAGCCACGGCGGCCTCCGGTTCGCCAAGCAGCAACAATCGCTCCAGGGATTGCTCGCTGCGCGCCTGGCCCATTCGAGTCCAGCGCCGCATGAATACAGGATAACCGCCCGGTGATCCGAGCACTTCGGTACTGATCAGCTCACGGACCCCGCGCAGGTATTGCTCGTCACGGCAACTCGGATTGAGCCGGACACGCGCCTCGCCGGTTTCGGTCAACGCCGCAACCGTCATTTGCCCTTCGTCGATCCGAATCGCTTGTATGGGCTGCTTGAGCAAAATATGCAAGCGCAACCGATCGTCACTATTGAGTTCCATGAATAAAGTCTTGTACTTGTACTGATCGAAATCGCGTCACGGCGGCGTGGGTCCGTTTCGATTCCCTTGCTTTTGGGTTCGGCCGCAGCGTTTGGCAAACGACGACTTGGATTCCTCCACGGATGCGTCTGGCGACAGCAGCGGCAGGCTCAGTTCAACTGAATCCGTTCCCCCCAGGGCACCTTGCTCCCGCCCTTGATCAACCAAACCACCGGGAAGCCGGGGGCCGCGTCAGGGAAACGACCGTGACCATCGGTGAAATAGACCAATAAGTCCGGTGCCAAGCCTTGGCGATCGACCCAGTCGAACACAGGGACAAACGACGTCCCGCCGCCTCCGGACGTGGTCTCCGGTAATCGCAGCTCAACCCAGGGAGGAAACTCCCACGGTGAATCCGGTGCCAATTCACTATCGCAAAATAACAACCAGACGTGGGCACGGATTTGCGCTTTCAATGCCGAGATCTCGGTGACAAATGTCTGCAAGTCAGCCGGCGTGATCGACCCGCTCGTATCGGCAGCAACGACGACCTGGGCTTGTTCACTACGTAAACTCGGAAAGAATGCCGGACCTTCGCGTCGTGTGGATGGCCTGAGGTAACAATAGTCATCCCGCCCGACTCGGCTC
>CAZWQC010000203.1:0-5395 GCA_964635785.1 uncultured Ectothiorhodospiraceae bacterium | reverse complement strand
CCGCCTTGAGCGATGCGCCACCAACCAACCCCCCATCAATATCCGGTTGCGCAAACAGCTCCGCCGCATTTGCGGCCTTGACACTCCCGCCATACAGAATTCGCGTCGACTCAGCAATCCCGTTGTCGAGTGCCCGCAACATACCCCGCAGAAAAGCGTGCACCGCCTGGGCTTGTTCCGGAGTCGCCGTACGTCCCGTACCAATCGCCCATACCGGCTCATAAGCGATAATGGCGCGTTCAAATGCCGCAACGCCGGTCGCCGTCAATACCGCATCGAGTTGCCGGGCCACGACTGTTTCCGTCTGTTCCGCCTCCCGCTCCTGCAACGTCTCGCCAACGCAGACGATTGGTACCAACCCCCCACGCTGGGCAGCGGCAAACTTTTTACCAATCAGTTCGTCAGTCTCACCATTGACTTGTCTACGCTCGGAATGGCCCACGATAGCGTACTCACAGCCCAATTCCGCTAGCATGGCGGATGAGACTTGCCCCGTGTACGCACCGCCATCCTGATCCGAAACATCTTGCCCACCCCACTTGATCGAAGTTCCGTTCAGGCGGGTTGCGACATCCGACAAAAACACGAACGGTGGGCACACACCCACCTCAACTTGCGCTTGATCCACGTCGAATCCGGCCACGATGTCATTGAGTAGCGCCTCAACCGACGCTCTCGTTCCGTTCATTTTCCAATTGCCGACGATCAAACTTTTTCGCATTGAATCTCGTTCCACTCTGTTGAATGCCTAACTGCGTGTAGGTTACAGCGCTATGACTAACAACGCAAATACCGGGTTAAACGAATTCCCCGAAACTCAGGTTTTTTGTGCGGATTGGGAATAGCCGGCGGCAACCGCAACCACATCTCGCAAATGCTCCGCGACTCCCTTGACCAACGCGTCATCGCGCCCCTCGACCATCACCCGAATCAGCGGCTCCGTTCCCGATGGTCTGAGCAGCACCCGCCCATCGACGCCCAAGGTTTGCTCGGCTTCTCGCACAGCCGTACGTATCCCCTCGTGACTGTCCAATGTCACCCGCTCGGCCGTGGGCACGTTGAGCAAGACTTGCGGAAACCGCTCCAAGCCCTCCCGTAACGCATGCAAGCTCTTCTGTTCGACGACCACCTCGTGCAACACTTGCAACGCCGAAACGATACCGTCACCCGTGGTGGTCCGATCCCGGCAAATGACGTGGCCGGAGGTTTCCCCACCCAATTCCCATTGGCTTGTGGTAAGCGCTTCGAGCACATAGCGATCGCCAACCTTGGTTCGCTTGAACGGGATATCCATGGCCGTCAGCGCTTTCTCCAGACCCAAATTGGACATCAGCGTACCCACCACACCGCCACGCAAGCGGCCTTGCCGGTGCCGTGCCCGAGCAATGATAAACAGGATATCGTCGCCGTCGATGATTTCCCCGCGTTCATCGACCATCATAAGGCGATCCCCGTCACCATCGAACGCCAAACCGATTTGCGCACCGCTACGGCGGACCGTGTCACACAGCGTTTCCATCGCCGTCGCACCACATCGCTCGTTGATATTGTACCCGTTCGGTGCGGCAGCCACCGGCAACACTTCCGCACCGAGTTCATGCAAAACCTGCGGAGCAACGTGATAGGTTGCCCCATTCGCGCAATCCACCGCGATCCGCAACCCTCGTAGGCTGATCGGTGCAGGCAAGGTCGCCTTGCAAAATTCGATATAACGTCCAACCGCGTCATTGACGCGTTCCGCCTTGCCCAACCGATTCGAATCCACCGAGACCAGTTCTTTGTCGATTTCGTCTTCAATGGCCAGTTCCAACTCGTCCGGCAATTTCATCCCGGAGGTCGAGAAGAACTTGATACCATTGTCGTAGTATGGATTGTGGGACGCCGTAATGACGATACCGGCACAAGCGCGAAAGGTGCGAGTAAGGTAGGCCACTGCTGGCGTTGGCATGGGTCCGAGCAAGCGGATGTTCATGCCGGCCGCCAACAGCCCCGCTTCCAAGGCTGACTCGAACATATAGCCCGACACCCGGGTGTCCTTGCCGATCAGCACCGTATCTCGTTTTCCCGCAGCGAGTATCCGGCCGGCTGCCCAGCCAAGTTTGAGCACAAAATCCGGCGTCATGGGCGAGTCCCCGACCCTCCCGCGTATCCCGTCGGTGCCAAAGTACCGCTTTGTCATCATTCATCTCCCACCGATACAACCGCACACACCACGTTGAGCGTATCGACAGTTGCTTTGACATCGTGCGTTCGAATAATCCTAGCACCTTTATTGACCGACCACACCGCTGCTGCGAGCCCCCCATAGAGCCGCGCGTCAACGTCGGCGTCGAGAATTTCTCCGAGCATGGATTTCCTCGACACACCCACCAATACACCCGCAGCAAGGCCAACCAAACGATCCAACTGGTTTAACAAACGCAAATTGTGTTGCAACGTCTTACCAAACCCGATCCCTGGGTCAACGATGATCCGGTCTCGCAACAGCCCCCCTACCTCGCACGCTGCCACACGTTCCGATAAAAAACCCACAACCTCGGTAACAACGTCGGCATAAACGGGAGCATCCTGCATCGTACGTGGTTCCCCGCGCTTGTGCATCAGACAAACCGGAACGCCCAGGGAAGCCGCCACGGCCAGCGCATCCGGCGCCATCAGCGCGGACACGTCATTGATAAACGTTGCACCGGCGGCAACAGCTGCCGCCATCACCGCCGGCTTTTGGGTATCGATCGATATCGGGACGGGCAGGGAAGCCGCAAGAACTTCCACTAACGGGATAACACGCTCGAGTTCATCTGCTTCCGACACCGCCTGAGCACCTGGCCGAGTCGACTCGCCACCAACATCGATGATTGCCGCACCGGCTGCGACCATTGCCTGAGCATGCTCCACTGCGGCATCCAGGGACCAGTATCGACCACCGTCACTAAACGAATCGGGCGTTCGATTAAGAACGCCCATGACCACTGGTGATGCCAAATTGATCGAATGGTGCCCGCACCGCAACAAGGTCCCTGCACCCATACTTTAGGTCACCGCTGTCATTGAACGCGCCCTAAACGCCCTCGCCACGATCAATGCGCCGGCGAACCGACCGCACCGACATCCCCAGCATCGCCATCCAATACCCCTTCGGCAGTGGCACCACCGGACACCGTTGAGTCCAGTTTCAAGTGATCGTCGCCACCCTCTTGCCAATCCTGGGGCGGACGCGGGGGACGACCGGCCATGATGTCCTTGATTTGCTCAGCATCGATGGTCTCGTACTTGATCAAGGCATCGGCCATCGCCTGGAACTTGTCCATGTGCTCAACAATAATACGACGGGCACGCTCATAGTTCTGGTCAATAATCCGACGCACCTCTTTGTCGATGGCATGGGCCGTTTCATCGGACAGGGTCTTATGTTGAGTCACGGAATGACCTAAAAACACTTCGCCATCTTCGCCGCCATAGGCCAACGGCCCAAGGGTTTCCGACAACCCCCATTTGGTTACCATGTTGCGGGCGATCTCCGTGGCCCGCTCGATATCGTTTGACGCCCCCGTCGTCACCGCTTGCGGACCGAACACGATCTCCTCGGCCAAACGACCGCCGAACAAGCTCGCAATCTGGCTCTCCAGCCGCTGCTTGCTGTGACTATAGCGATCCTCCTCCGGCAAAAACATGGTCACACCCAAGGCGCGGTTGCGCGGCATAATACTGATTTTGTATACGGGGTCATGCTCCGGCACATGCAAACCGACGATCGCGTGTCCCGCTTCATGATAGGCGGTCAACCTTTTCTCTTGATCGCTCATCACCATGGACCGGCGTTCGGCACCCATCATAATTTTGTCCTTCGCCCGCTCGAATTCCGACATCCGCACCACACGCTGGTTTTCACGTGCCGCGAACAAAGCCGCTTCATTGACCAGATTGGCCAAGTCCGCTCCGGAGAATCCAGGCGTTCCGCGTGCAATCACCGCCGGGTCGACATCTTCCGCCAGCGGGACTTTGCGCATGTGCACCTTCAAGATCTGCTCCCGACCACGCACATCAGGCAAGGGAACGGTCACTTGTCGATCGAACCGTCCCGGACGTAGCAGAGCCGGATCCAGCACGTCCGGTCGGTTGGTTGCCGCAATCACGATAATCCCTTCGTTACCTTCAAAGCCGTCCATCTCCACCAACAACTGATTCAAGGTTTGTTCCCGCTCGTCGTGGCCACCACCCAATCCAGCACCGCGTTGCCGACCCACCGCATCGATTTCGTCGATAAAAATGATGCAGGGGGCTTGCTTTTTGGCCTGGTCGAACATGTCACGAACACGCGAGGCACCGACACCGACGAACATTTCCACAAAATCCGAACCGGAGATACTGAAGAAGGGCACTTTCGCTTCCCCGGCGATGGCCCTCGCTAACAAAGTCTTCCCAGTCCCAGGAGACCCGACCATCAATACGCCGCGCGGAATCTTCCCGCCAAGCTTTTGGAACTTGCCGGGATCGCGAAGAAATTCAACCAGCTCACTGACTTCGTCCTTGGCTTCCGCACAACCGGCAACGTCATTGAAATTCACCTTGACCTGGTCTTCGCCCATCATTTTAGCCTTGCTCTTGCCAAACGAGAGCGCGCCTCGGCCACCTCCGCCGCCTTGCATCTGCCGCAAAAAATACAGCCAAACACCGATCAACAATAACATCGGAAACCAGTTGATCAACGCCGCCAGCAGCCAAGACTCGCTTTCCGGCGGGGGCGCTTTGACTTCGACCTGATGGTCGAGCAAGTCTTTCATCAAACCAGGATCATTCGGTGGGCTGTAAGTCGTAAACTGCGACCCGTTGCCGAGCACCCCGGCTATCGTCCTGCCGTCGATGATCACCGATGCCACACGCCCACCCTGTACTTCGGCCAAAAACTCCGAGTACGATAGGGTTTCACGTTGCACTTCTTGCGGACTGAAATTATTGAACACCGACATCAGCACGACGGCGATGATGATCCACAAGATGACATTTTTAGCTAGTTCGTTCAACGTGTTACCTCTGTTTACTAGGGTCCGATCACGATCCTACCGGCGTTGTGCCAAGGCATAGACTTCGTTGCTACGAGAACGCGATGCATTCGGTTTGCGCATCCGAACCGTGCTGAATGTCGCACGCAACTCCTTGACATAACGATCAAATCCTTGTCCATGAAACAATTTGACTAAAAGCTGACCGCGCGGTTTCAGCATCGCTTGGGCAAAGTCCAAAGCCAATTCCGCCAAGTGCATCGCACTCGGTTGGTCAATCGCCTTATGCCCGCTGACATTGGGTGCCATATCCGACAAAACAAGGTCAACCGGACCATTGGTCATTTCACATATGGCCGCAAAGACCGTTTGTTGCCGGAAATCCCCCTGGATAA
>CAZWQC010000202.1:0-5438 GCA_964635785.1 uncultured Ectothiorhodospiraceae bacterium | reverse complement strand
GTTATTCTGATCGCAATGGCGATGTGGAAACGACCCGAGTCGGTATTAGTGGTGGTCTATACCGGCGCGAGAGACGTTCTGTTGCTCAGGCGTTCCCAGCCAGCGGACTACTGGCAATCGGTGACTGGCAGTCTTGAACCCGATGAATCGCCGATGCAGGCGGCAGTTCGCGAGTTACGCGAAGAAACGGGCTTGACAGTGCCTGTCGAAGATTGCCAGCGTCAGCATCGCTTTTTGATCCATCCGGCTTGGCGACATCGCTACGCCCCGGATGTCATGGAGAATCTGGAACATGTTTTTCGCGCCCGGTTACGTTTGCCGAGCAAGATCGCTTTGACGGCGGAGCATCGGGAATATCGTTGGGCAACTCGCCAGGTGGCGTTGAGGCTATTGAGCAGTGCGACCAACCGGACGATGGTCGCTGCCTTAGTGCCGGCGTCTAGTTGAGGCTGATCCTCCCACTTGGTCACCACGGTAATCAGAGATTGAGTTTATGCGCGAGACAGTGGTGTTTATTCACGGTTTTTGGATGCTCGGGATCGAACTCGTGCCATTGCGTCGGCGTGTTCAGGCATGCGGTTTTGCCTGTCACGCCTTCCGTTATCCCAGCGTGCGGCAAGCGCCGGAAATCGTGGCGGCGCGGTTGGATGAGTATTTGAGTCGCATCGACGCAGAGGTCGTGCATTTCGTTGCGCATAGCCACGGAGGCATCGTTTTGCTGCATCTGTTCGACGCATTTCCGATGCAACGTCCGGGGCGTATTCTCATGCTGGGGACACCGATCAAAGGCTCGCATGTCGCGCGTACGCTGTACCGGAATTTCTTCGGACGGCTGATCCTTGGCCGGGCGGTGGAAAAGGGGTTGCTTGGCGATGTCCCGCGTTTGAAAGGAACTCATCAGGTCGGCGGCATTGCCGGCAGTCGAGGTGTAGGATTTGCCCATTTGGTCAGTGGGTTGCTTGGCAGTCCGCTCGGACGGCCTCATGACGGGGCAGTGGCCGTGCATGAAACTCGGGCAGTGGAGCTAAATGCGCACTTGGTCGTGCCCCATAGCCATTTTGGGATGCTGTTCGCACCAACCGTGAGTGAGGCGGTTTGTGCGTTTTTGCTGAATGGGAGATTTGAGAGCGTACCAAACGCAACGAACTTTACGTAAATGCAACCTTGTTGCCCTTCTTTTTGTCTTGACGGGTTTCTGCGTGTTGACCTCGATAAACCGATTTGATTAAGCGAGCGGTGCCTAATCTGCTGCTAAACTCGGATTTTGTTTGTTCGCTGACAGTTGCGACGCAGTCGGTTTTATCAGAATTGCTCGCAGCGATCGCTGGAGAATGGCGGCCAAATCCGATTGACCCGAAATACCTACATTGAATTCCCATTGACTGCAAAACGAGACAGACTAGTCATGAGTGATTTACGCAATACCATTGAACAAGCATTCGAGCGCCGCGCGGAGATTACGCCACGCAACGTGGAAACCCATATACGGGACGCCGTCCTTGAGGCGATTGACCTTATTGACAGAGGTCAAGTTCGGGTCGCCGAACCGATCGGTCCAGGCGAATGGCAGGTGAATGAATGGTTGAAAAAAGCCGTGTTGTTGTCTTTTCGTATCGAAGACAACCGCTTTATCAAAGGCGGATTTACCAACTACTACGACAAGGTATCGTCCAAGTACGCCGATGCCAGTAGTCGTGATCTGCGCGCAGGTGGCGTGCGTATCGTTCCGCCCGCGGCCGCCCGCCGTGGTAGCTATATCGGCCCGAACGTGGTGCTCATGCCATCTTATGTCAATATTGGCGCCTATGTCGACGAAGGGACCATGGTCGATACCTGGGCGACCGTTGGCTCGTGTGCCCAGATCGGCAAAAACGTGCATTTATCCGGTGGTGTCGGTATCGGCGGAGTGCTCGAGCCCTTGCAAGCAAAGCCCACCATTATCGAAGATAACTGTTTCATCGGTGCCCGTTCGGAGATCGTCGAAGGGGTGATTGTCGAGACTGGAGCAGTCATTTCCATGGGTGTGTACATTGGCCAGAGTACGCGGATTTATGACCGCGACAACGATCGAATCCTGCAAGGACGTGTTCCGGCTGGAGCGGTGGTTGTACCGGGGAATTTGCCTGCCGCAGACGGCAAGTGTAGTCTATACTGTGCCGTGATCGTCAAACACGTAGACGAACAAACCAGAGCCAAGGTCGCGATCAACGAGTTGTTACGCGACATCGAGTGACCGGTGAACGATGTGTCGGGCGGAAACTCCGCTTACCATCGTGACTGAATCCCTTCCTTTCGAGAATTGAATGATAGAGGATACGATAGCCGTGTGGTGGATTGTCTGCGGGTTTTTTCTGCTCTGGAGTCTCGCTTTTGGATTGATGGGAAGGTTGCGTTGCTGTCCCTTCGAAGTCGGTAGCGACGACGCATCGGCGAGTACCGTTTCCGTTATTATCCCGGCGCGCAACGAACGTGAGCGATTACCGATTTTGTTGGATTCCCTGGCGGCACAAGATCAGCCAACTGAGGTTATTGTTGTCGACGACAATTCTACCGACGGAACTGGCGGAATTGCCGGAGCGTATGGTGTAACGACCTACAGGCTCACGGAGCCCGAGGACGGCTGGTTAGGCAAGCCCAGGGCTTGCTGGTACGGTGCGTTACAGGCCCGGGGCGATATCTTGGTCTTTTTGGACGCCGATACCAAGCTTGCACCGTCGGGTTTGTCCCGTATCGTTGCGGCGCAGCGACGACACGGTGGCTTGCTGTCGGTGCAACCCTATCACGAAATGCGGCATTTGTATGAGCGCTTCTCGGCCTATTTCTCGTTGATACTGCTTGCTAGCAGTCGCTCCTTCACCATTTTCGGCAAGCGTATCTCAAGTACTGCGAGTTTCGGACCCTGTATGGTTTGTCCGCGCGAGGATTATTTGCGCATGGGCGGTCACGCCTTGGTACGTGGAGAGATACTTGATGACGTTGCACTCGGTCAAGCCATGCGGCGGCGTGGTATTCCATTGACGAATTATGTTGGTCGCGGCACGATCGCTTTTCGCATGTATCCAGGCGGTCTAGCGGAGGTCGTCAGCGGCTGGACCAAGAACTTCGCCCACGGGGCAATGAGCACGGATTTACTTGTCCTGGTACTGATCAGCTTATGGATTGCGGGTAGCGTGGCGGCCGTGGATGCGGCTCTGGGATTTCGCAGCGAAGGTTGGTCGAGCTGGGTGATCGCGGGAGTCCTCGCGTACGTCGCCTATGTCGTGCAATTGTACTGGCTATTGCGTCAGATTGGCAACTTCGGTTTACTGCCGGCATTATGCTATCCGCTTTTCCTTATGTTTTTCGTCGGGGTATTCCTTCGTTCCCTGTACCTGACGATGGTGCGTAATACAGTGACGTGGAAGGGGCGCACGATTTCTGTTCGCAGCCGCTTTTGAAGTGCGTTAACACTCGGTTGAGGCGGGCACGGTTATAGCGTTGTATTAAAATGAACGGTAAATTGGTGATGCCGCCGTAAACGAGCATGATAATGGCGATCCACCACGGCGTCCAGGTAAAAAACGTCAGAGCTAATAACCAGCTTAACCAATGCGAAAACTCAGCTCGGCAGGTTTCTAGCTGAAATCGAAGTAGGTAACTTTCCTTGCGTTCGCGGAGTTGACGTTTGGAGAAGCCGCCGGGCAAGCTGGCGCCTGCTTCCGGCAGCTGATCTTTCCAGACTTGGATACGAAACCGGTGATATACGGTTGCGTTATGCTCGAATTGATAGGTTCTGCAGATCATGGTTAGCGAACCGATCAGGTGAAGCGGCAACCGATGGGCGATATAACCCGAGCCGAGGTGAAAACAACACCAAATGCCGGCATAGACTAGGATTGATTCGAACAATGGCTGGGTCAATGTCATATTGCTCGTTAAAACCCCGCTCGGGGTGTTTGGGATCCGGTTGCGACCGTTTCGTTGCGGGCGCAGCGGCGATCGCAGCGTCTCAAGATAACTCGCTCACTTGTCTTATTATTTGCGCAATTTAGCCAATTCGCAACTGAACGTCTCAACGCAATCGTACGAATAACGCGAGTCTATTTGATAAATCTCAATAACCTCGACGATCCATTCCATTGACAATACTTGCTACGAGGGATTTGTTCTATCCTCTTTCGGACGGCTTGCCTGTCCAGAACGCGATTGCATCCCGAGCATGTTTCGAACTACCGAAGGGGGCCACTATTATGGGCTCATTGATTCCACCGTTGTCCCGCCGCGCATTTCTCAAGAGCAGCGGGCTGGGTGTTGCAGGATTCAGTCTACTCGCACCCACCGAGCCATTGTCTAGTCAATCGGACGGTTTGTCGCCCGAAGGGGCCGAGGAGATCACCTACAGCATCTGCAATTTTTGTTCTTCCCTTTGTAATATTCAAGTGACCACGCGAACCAATCGTGGCGAGAAACGCGTCGTCAAGGTTGATGGCAATCCGTATTCCACACTGAATCGTGGCAAGATTTGCGCACGGGGGCAAGCGGGTTTGCGGCAGACTTATGATACCGATCGCTTGAAAACACCACTCATTCGGGTCCAGGGTAGCCGGCGTGGCGAGTTCCAGTTTCGCCAAGCGAGTTGGGAAGAAGCCTATCAGTATATCGCCGAGCATCAACAGTCCGCGGAACTCAAGCCTTGGGAATGGACCATGATCGGTGGCTGGACTTCGTGTGTGTTCTATATGAATTGGGCGGTCCCCTTCGCCATGGCGAACGAGGTCCCAAATATTATTGCCTCACCGATGCAGCACTGCGTGACCACCGGCCACCTCGGCACCGATGCCGTGACCGGGAATTTCAACGTTCATGACGAGGTCTTGCCGGACTTCGACAATGCGCGCTATATCTTGCTGGTTGCTGCAAACGGCTCGGTCGGTGGGGTGTCGACCTGCCGTATGGTGCGCTACGCGCAAGGTCGGAAAAATGGGGCAAAAGTGGTCGCTCTCGATTCGCGATGCTCGGAAACCGCGGCAAAGGCGGATGAGTGGTTGGCGATCCGTCCGGGGACCGATTTGGCTTTTCTACTGGCCATGATGAAAATCATGTTGGAGGAAGGCTATTACGATGACATGTTCCTCAAACGCCATAGCAACATGCCGTTTCTGGTCTACCGCGACGACCAGGGCGAGTGGCAGCTTTTGACTGACGGTGAGCATCGCCCGATGGTCGTCGAGGAGGACAGCACAATAGTCCGTGTGGTACAAGCCTTCACTCACGACAATCGTAACGCAATCGACGAGGGAACCTTCTGTCCAGCTTTGGTTGTGCCCGATAGTTTCACCGTCGATGGGCGTCCGGTCCAGACGGTGTTCATGGCTCAACAACAGGAACTGGCGGAATACACGCCCGAATGGGCCGAGGTTTCCACGGGTATCGATGCGCAGACGATTCGCCGTATCGCG
>CAZWQC010000201.1:0-5447 GCA_964635785.1 uncultured Ectothiorhodospiraceae bacterium | reverse complement strand
GCGGGTCCTCGTGACCGAGGCGTCGCGCCACCCCAAGCAACGAGTTTTCCTCCACATCTTCGTTGCCCCATTGGTCCCAACCCTCGCGCTTGAAACGAGCGAACAGCTCCAAGTAACGACCCGGCGAGCAGGCCTCGATGATGTCGTAAATTTCGTCGGGTTTGCGCGAGTGTTCACGTTTGCGGGTGGCGAACAGATTGACTTGGGTTCGCCCCGGCGGCAGGGTGCGCAGGCTACCGCGCACGCCAAATAGGATCAATTCGGTGACGTTACGAAAGTAAAAACCCACACCGCGGCCATCCGGACCACCGTCCTTGCGAATCTTGTACCACACCAGGTTGGATTTATACGTGAATCCCCACGCTTCCATGACCCGCAAACCCTCCTGAAGCAAGGCATTGGGCACCCATAGATACAAGTGAGACTGGGCCGCAGCCAAACGCGCAACCGGCAAATCGATGATTTCTTGCAACTCCATCGTCGGGTAGCGCAACAAGCGACGATGCTCGGGTGCCATCTTTCCGGTACGGTTTTGAAACTGCCAGGGCGGATCGGCCAGGATTGTCGAGTACTGCCGCGTGACCTTCGCCATCAGATCTTCAGCCGGATTGCGGGTCGCGATCGAATACACCTTGGGCGCCATGGGTTTGGTTTCCTTTGCCTAGAACTTGACTACCATCGCTGGGATGCCAATAAGCAGCAACGGGCACGGATTACCGACACCGCGATGAACCCGATCTTCCAACTTTCGCCAATGGGTCGTCGCTTCACCGAACTTGTCCGAAACGAATGCGTGCGCCCAGCCTTCGGCAAACGAACCCTTGGTGCGAACGGCTTGCTCGATCAGCGTAATCTGCCGCTTGGTTGGCGCATAATACCTCGCCAGTTCGGCCAAGCTATCGATACGCTGGTTCAGGGCAAACCGCGTGATCAGATCACGCATGGCGTCGTGCAGGGAACTGCCTCGCGTGATGATACCACCCACCGAGATCGCACCATCGGCATGCAGCCGCTTGAAATTTTCCAAGTCACGATCGAAAAACGGATCTTTGTTATTCCATTCGATCTCCAGCGCGAAAGTCCCTTTGGCAAACCGCTTGACGTGGTCGATTTCGTGGGACACCGATTCGCGCTCGATGCCATCGATAATCTTTTTGACCTCAAAGTTATGCTTGCGCCACCCGTGGTCGTTGGCCAGCGCTTTGCGCAATCGCTGTGTCAAACCGCCCTCGCCACCGCCACCACGCACCAGCTCCACAACGGGCAACTCCGCCCCGCCCAGAACCTGCTCCAGTTCGGCAACCGCCTCAGGCATGTCATAGTTGAGGATCGCCTCGGCATGATGCAGTACTTCAATCTGAAATCCTTTGCCTGTCAAACTCTCGAACATCGGCTTGCTCAGTCGTCTTGGTATCACTCAGGTCATCACGCGCTTGCCTCCCATCCCCCCCCCGGCGGAAGAGAGGTAGCAGTCGCTTTCGCAAAAACGAATGCAACAACTCATCCAACCAACAGGATCGAAAACGCCAACAACGACCATCCGACCGTCGCGGCGTCTCTTGCCATCGACGAACGTTAGCCGCTCGCACGGCCGCCAGCTTCAACCTGTCCTATCGAGCGAGTTTGCGGTTTACGACCGCAGCGCTTATCATCGCGCGCTTGCCGTGCCGGATTCTAGCCATCCTTGCTAACGTTTTCGTAGAATCTTGCAGTGATCCTCCTTAAGTCCAGACCGACTTGGTGGTTTTTGCATCGTAGCGTGACGCAACGGTCGCTTAAGAGAGCGTCGGACACTCAACAACCTGTTGGTCAGAATGGAAAAACTATCGATTAGGGGCGGCCCGACACTTACCGGCGAGGTCATCGCCTGCGGCGCCAAAAATGCGGTCTTGCCGATCTTGGCGGCGACGCTCCTCACCGAGCAGCCTGTCGTCATCGGTAATGTCCCCCGCTTGCGGGATGTCACCACGATGATGGCGCTGCTCGGACAGCTCGGTGTCGAGTTACACCTCGACGAACGCGGGCGCATTCACACCCGGGCGAGGCAAGTCCGTTCGCTGAAGGCGCCTTACGAACTCGTCAAGACCATGCGCGCATCCATCTTGGTACTCGGTCCACTATTGGCGCGATTCGGTCACGCCGAAGTCTCGTTGCCCGGCGGCTGTGCGATCGGCAGCCGCCCGGTGAATCTCCACCTTGAAGGACTGCGGGCCATGGGTGCCACCATCAGTGTCGACGCCGGCTATATTCGCGCCAGCGCCAGGCGCTTGCACGGGGCCCACCTGGTGATGGAGCTCGTCACCGTGACCGGCACCGAGAATTTGATGATGGCGGCAACCCTCGCCGAGGGTCGGAGTACGATCGAAAACGCCGCGCGCGAACCGGAAATCGTCGATCTGGCCGACTGTTTAAATCAGATGGGCGCCCGTATTCAAGGCGCTGGGACATCGACCTTGGTCATCGATGGGGTAGCCGAACTCGGTGGTTGTCATTATGCTGTCGTTGCTGACCGGATCGAAACCGGTACTTTCTTGGTGGCCGCCGCGATCACCGGGGGGGACATAACCGTCCAATCCACTCGGCCGCTGCTGCTGGAAGCGGTGCTTGAAAAGCTGCGCGAGGCCGGCGCCGAGGTCGTCACCGGAGAGGACTTCGTGCGCTTGCGCAGGCCGCGGGCACGACTGACTGCCGTGGATATTCGTACCGCTCCCTACCCTGGCTTCCCAACGGATATGCAAGCCCAGTTCACGGTACTCAATGCAGTCGCGGCTGGACGGGCTTCGATCACGGAAACGGTCTTCGAGAACCGCTTCATGCACGCCTTGGAATTGCAGCGCATGGGGGCCGACATTCGCTTGGAAGGCAATGTCGCGCTCATCCGCGGCGTCGAACACTTGGCCGGCGCGCCCGTCATGGCGACCGACCTGCGCGCTTCGGCTAGCCTGATTCTGGCTGGGCTGGTTGCCGACGGTGAGACCATCGTCGATCGTATCTACCACATCGACCGTGGCTACGAGCGCATTGAAGATAAGCTATCCATGCTTGGCGCGAACATTCGTCGATTCCGCGACTGAGCAACATTGTCGCGGGATGCGCCCAATTGCCTGCCCGCTACCCCGCTTGCAACTTTGACGACAACGGGAAACCATGAAAACGCAAAGCCCTCTGGTCATTGCTGTCTCGAAAGGTCGGATCTACCAAGAAGCCATGCCGCTGTTGGCCACGGCCGGTATCGTACCTAGCGAAGACCCTGAACGCAGTCGCCGTTTGATCCTTGGCACCAACCAACCCGAGATCAGCCTCGTGGTGATCCGCGCAACCGATGTACCGACCTATGTCGCCTACGGTGCGGCGGATTGCGGTATTGCCGGACGCGACGTATTGATGGAACACGGCGGTGACGGACTGTATGAACCACTGGACCTCGGCATCGCCCGCTGTCGTTTGATGGTCGCGGGCAAACCCGATGCGCCCACCCACAGCGCGCGCTGGCGTTTGGCGACCAAATTCGTCCGCATCACCGAACGCTATTTCGCCGAGCAGGGACGACAAGTTGAGATCATCAAACTCTACGGCTCCATGGAACTCGCGCCTTTGGTTGGCTTGGCCGATCGCATCGTCGATTTGGTCGATACCGGCAACACCCTGCGTGCGAACGGACTCGTGCCATTAGAGACCATCGCGACGATCAGCGCCCGCTTGGTCGTCAATCGAGCCGCCATGAAAACCAAACACGGCGCCATCATGAACCTCCTCGACCAACTCCAAGCCGCCGTTGCCGGCAAAGCCCCCTAAGCAGTGAACCGGCATTGTAATTTCCGGCATCTGCCGGCACCATTGATGGCGTTGCTGCAATGCCGCATCAGCGAACATCACTCACCCATCTCGAACAATAGCTGGAATCGTCCGAGCCGACGCCAATTTGGTGCGCGACCGCCGGGCTGATTCCGCTAAGAGCAACGAATCGATCACACGACCATGTCAGTCACTGAAGACCTCCGGATCAAACACGTCGAACATGTCTCACCGCCTGCGGTGGTCCATGAGGAATATCCGATTACCGAACAGGCCGCCGCGACGGTCCTGGCGGCGCGCAAAGCGACCCAAGACATCTTGCAAGGGCGTGATTCGCGCCTGCTGCTCGTGGTCGGGCCCTGTTCCATTCACGATCCCGCGGCGGCATTGGACTACGCCCGGCATTTGCTCGGCATCCGCGACGCCGTGGCTGACGCATTGCTCATCATCATGCGCGTTTACTTCGAAAAACCTCGTACTACCGTCGGCTGGAAAGGTTTGATCAATGATCCTGGCTTGAACGAGAGTTTCGAGATCAATCATGGTCTTCGGGTCGCGCGCAAGCTGCTGCTCAATCTCGCCGAGATCGGGATACCGGCCGGCACCGAACACTTGGACGTCATCAGTCCGCAGTATTACTCGGATCTCATCAGCTGGGCGGCGATTGGCGCCCGTACCACGGAAAGTCAAGTCCATCGTGAGCTAGCCTCTGGCTTATCCTGTCCGGTGGGCTTTAAGAACGGGACCGACGGCAACATCAAGATCGCCATCGATGCCGTGCGCTCGGCCAGCCAACCCCACCACTTCCTGGCCCTGACCAAGGAAGGCCACGCGGCGATTTTTCGCACCAACGGCAACCCCGATTGCCATATCATTTTGCGTGGTGGCAAAGAACCGAATTATGATCGAGAGAACGTTGCCAGCACCGTCGCAGGGTTGGTAAAAGCCCGGGTTCGCCCGACGGTCATGATCGATTGCAGTCACGCCAACAGCAAGAAAGACCCCGAACAACAAAAAACCGTCGCAAGAACCTTGGGCGCACGCATCGCTTCTGGCGACTTGAGTATCTTCGGCCTCATGCTCGAAAGCCATCTGCGCGCCGGACGGCAAGATGTCATCCTCGGGCAACCCTTGGCCTATGGCCAAAGCATCACCGACGCCTGCATGGGCTGGGAAGAGACCGAAGCGTTGTTACACGAGTTGGCCAATGACTCGCGCCAACGCCAGCAACACATGAACCGTTAGCGCGGAGATCAGCCGATGTTCGAGATCCACCGTTTGCATACCGCCGAGCCCGACTTTCGGCAGCGCCTGGATGCGTTGATCGCCTGGGATGCCGTGTCCAATCCGGAGGTCTTCACCACCGTCATGCAAATCCTCGCTGACGTGCGCGCGCGTGGCGATGCGGCCGTATTGGATTACACCCAACGCTTCGACCAACTCGCGGCGAACGCCATGACCGAACTGACCTTACCGTTTGCAAGACTGGAGCAGGCGTTGCACGCCATCGACGCCGCCAAACGAGACGCCCTTGATTTCGCGGCGACGCGGATTCGCCGCTACGCCGAACGGCAAGGTATCGACAGCTGGTCCTACACCGAACTCGATGGCACCTGCCTTGGGCAAAAAGTCACGCCACTTGACCGCGTCGG
>CAZWQC010000200.1:0-5477 GCA_964635785.1 uncultured Ectothiorhodospiraceae bacterium | reverse complement strand
GATGGGACTTTGATGTTGATGGGCCGCGCAACCCATAAAAGCAACCCATAAAAACGGGCAAAATTGCCTAAGTGGAGTAGCCGCCCCGCTTCACGCTGGGCAAGTCGTTCAGCGGGGGGGGCAAGGTTGCAAGTGTCAGCAGGGTTATCGGCTGTCGGGTACCGGCTACCAACTTAAGCCAGGCAGGGTATACGCATCGCGTACCGAACATCTGCGGCCATGCCGGGGCTTGCGACCTCGAATCGCGCAATGGGTCAATCAAACCGATATGGCAACGTGGCAATGACGTTGGATGACAGTGTTCTTTGCAAGACCAGCGTGTTTGCGTTCGTTTACCTACGTATGGCCACTGCGGCGGTCAGAAAAGATGAGATTACCCATCCCTCGCTGCCTCGTCCAACTGATCGCATTGTTCCTCGAGTTCCGCGATCCGTGCATCCTCCGGTGCAAGTTTTCGCGCCTGACGCAAATGGCGCCTTGCCCGTCGCATGTAGCCGCCATCGTGACCATTCTTAATGAGCCAGATTACGGTTGCATTGGCCGCCTGAATACGGCACTCTGTGTCTTCCGGTCGAGCTAGGCACAGATCGTCGAAACAGCGAATCGACTTGTCGATATCGCCACTAACCAACGCCGACATCCCCGCTTTGAATTTCTCCTGCAACCCGTCATCGTTCGCGATACTGGCAGGAATGCGGCTGTTCGCGATCATGTCCTGCTTCCCTGTTCTGCTCAGCCGTGCCCATAACCCACCTTTGCCCCGTAGGGCCAACAGTACCAGGCTTTGGCTTTGCGTGCGCGGTTCTCGTGCCACCAGGCTATTGAGCACCGGAATCAAGAACAAGCTCAGTCCCGTCGCGAAGGCGAGTCCCCAAACGATCGCGGTCGCCAAGGGGCCCCACATCAACGAATGCCCAGCCAAACCAGTGGCTAGCGCATACAATCCGGCAACTGTCGTCACAGTTGTGATCAATATCGGTACGACGCGGCGCCTAGCCGCAAGAACCGTTGCCTTTGCCACGGACATGCCCACACTGACCCGTTGATTGGCAGCCGATAGCAGGACGATTGAATCGTTAATACTAATCCCTGCCAACGCAACGATCCCGTACAATGTGTACACACTCAGCGGATTTCCCGAAACCAGCAGACCAATGACGACACCCACAAACGCGAGTGGCACGGTTGCAAGCAATACGAGCGGCTGAAGATAGCTCGAAAACTGTGTGCTCAAGATCAAGTAAATCAACCCCAAACCCACCAGAAATAACATCCCTAGCGCTCCCACACTTTCTTTGATGTCATCTTGAGCACCCGTTAAATCAATATCGATACCAGGGTATTGTGCTGCCATGGCTCGCCACGCTTGAGTGATTCGTCGGTTGGCCTCCACCGTATTGATCACGGTCTCATCGAGTTCGGCTTCGACGGTGATCGCGCGTCTTCCGTCGTAATGGCGCATGTTCGTTCGGCTCTCTTTCAACTCGGTGTACAACAATTGCGCTAACGCGATCGCGCTGCCGTTTGGCAGGCTGATCGACCGCTGCAACAAACTCTCCAAATCAATCTGTTGCGAATCGGCGATGACCCGTACATCGAGCTCTTCTCCACGATGGCGCATGCTTGCCGCGATTTGCCCGTCGACCATCAAACGCACGGAACGAATAATGTCGGCTGGATTTAACCCGGCCCGGCGGATCGCGTCGGGATTTAGCCGCAAACTCAACTCCAGCTGACCGCTATTGTCGTTGTTACTGATGTCGGAGATGCCAGGCAAGCCCGCCAGAAAACTCGACAAAGCAGTCACTGCATACCCGATCTGGGTATAATCATCACCCCGAACTTTAATGCTAATCGCCTTTCCCGTGGGTGGGCCGGTTTGCATTTGTAAAAATGACACTTCAGCGGGGCCGGGAATATTCGCGACCAATGGTCGTATCGAGTCAACAATCGCATTGACACCGACGCCGCTTGCTTGTTGCGCGGTCAGGCTCACGAAGACTTGCCCAAATTCCTCCCCATACCGTGTATCCATGTCCGTAAACATCACCCCAGCGTAGGCACCCGATTCTCGCAGCACGGCATGATCAATCTCTCGGCGAACGACTTGATCGACGCGGGACGCAGTGGCCAATGTGCTCTCGAGCGGTGTTCCCGCGGGCATCTTGATACTGATGTAGAAAAATCGGAAGGCATCGGAAGCGAAAAAGTCAACGGGAATACGGCCGCTAGCCAGACTCCAGACGGAGCCACCGACCAACAACAGCCCGGCTAGCATGGCAACGATTGGTCGACGCATGACGGGCAACAGCAGTTTCATATAGCGCCGTCGTATCCACCGCATGATGCGATCACGCCAGCCCAGCGACGAACCGCGTTGGCGAAACTGAGGACCGCTTTCGATGAGATGGCTCGGCAGAATCCAAAACGCCTCGATCAAACTGAGCAGCAAAGCGGTGGCCAAAACCAAGGGCGCCACGCGCATGTATTGCCCAACAACACCGGAGACCAGCATCAACGGTAGGAAGGCGGCAATCGTGGTAAGCACCGCCGTCGTTACAGGCGTCGCCACTTCTTGCATGGCCTGTAACGCCGCTTCAACGCTGTCTTTGACTTTCTGGCGATGGTGATAGAACGCTTCTACAACAACGATGGCGTCATCAACCAGCATACCCAATGTGATCACTAACCCGAGCAAGACGATCACATTCAGTGTCTCGCCAGCCAAGTAAATGATCGCGAATGTGCCGGCCAATACGAATACCATGCCTAACGAGGTAAAAATGGCGATACGCCAACCCAACAACACGCCGGTTACCAAAAGCACCAAGGCCAGTCCCACGACTGCATTGTGCTCCATCACCGATAACGCTGATGTGATCGTAGGCGTCTGATCGTGCAGTAACCGCAACGTTACGCCGCTTTGGTGGGAGAATGTATTGCGCTCGGCAATGAAATCGCCGAGGCGATCGAGTAACGCCAGAATATTGGCGTTCGTTTCCTTGAATACCAGCAACATGACCGCGGGTTGCCCATCGTGGGAGACCAGCGACGCCGCCTCTGAACGGCCACGCCGTACCTTTGCGACCGATGCCAGCGGCACTTCGCCAATCGCGGTCAAAATGGGTAGTTCGCCAAGATAGGCAGGATCACTGTCCGTGCCGCTGACTCGAACCAACCAACTGCTATCGTTGAGCGCAACATTTCCTGCGGAAAGATCGCGAAAATAAGCACTTACGGTATCCACCAGCACCGTTGGCGTCACCCCTAACCCGACCAATCGATCCGGATCGAATCGGATCTGCAATTCCGGATCGCGGTGTCCCGCGCGGTCCACCCGGTCCACACCCGGCAATCGCTCTATCGCATCGGCAATGGTATCGGCCTGGGCTCGAAGGTTCTCATCATCGACGATGCCGACAACCAAGAGTATGGCCGCGGGAAGCAGATTGGAACTCGTTAGTTCACTGATCCGCGGTTGTGTTGCCTCGTCAGGCAAATGCTCGAGTTGATTTTGAACCTCGCGGCGCAGATCCGCCAAGCGGCGGTAATAGGCATCTTCGTTGAGATCCTCGAATCGAATCACAATCGACGAGCTATCTTGGCGGCTATGGCTGTAACTGAACTTGATGTCCTTGACGTTGACCAGTCCGTCCTCCAAAGGGTCGGTGATCTTTTCCTCGACTTCCTCCGGGGTGGCGCCGGGAAGTGCCGTGTAGATATCCGCCCAGCCGAGATTGATCTCTGGATCCTGCGCGCGGGGCAAGTGCACATAGGCCATCGTTCCGAGCACGACAACGAGGGCAAACGCCAGGTTCGTGAGCGCGTGGTTCTGAATTAACAGTCGGTACATGTCGTTGGAGGTCCACTCAATGGCAGTGCGAGACCAGCGGATATCGATTGTTGCAAAAGTTTTCGCACAATGAGGCTGCTGCGTCGCTCCCCCTGCGGGGGCAGGGACGCACGAACTTATGAAACATTTCGACAATGGCGACGATGGCATCGACATTGTCTGAGCAATCAATTCGATCGCTGGTATTACCGAAACCAATGGAGACTAGCACATGTTCTGCGGCGTGCTGATCATCATGCGCGGTTCAAGGCGAGGGAGCCGGTTCAACGCGAAAACACCAACCACTTGAAACGCCACAAGCCGTGGCGGCTCAGTCCGACGGCCATCGCGTCGTGTTTGGATTGTTCGCCAATAGGTCGACGTTCCCTTAGTTCACGCGATGATGGAGGGAAGGCTTTGCGCGCTCACAATGACTGCCTACCGATATTCCCGAACTCGCCGAGGCTCAAAGGCGATCAGAAACATGATCAGCACACGCGGGGTGGATCGGGCGACGCAAGGCGCTAAAGGGATGTTGAGATCGCACGGTTGATCGCATGAACGAGGGGAAAGGCGGGTCGATAGCAGCCGACCCGCCCAGAAGCCATTGGAAGATGATTCGTTTGTGCGTTGCGGTCAAGGTGAGATGGTGACGTCGCGGGGAGTTGCCACGTATCGGCTCCACATTGCACCGCCTGCTGGTGGCGTTTGCGTTGGGGTATAGTTAACCCAGCGCTCGAGGGTCATGCGGGCACTGCCAACCGCTAGTCTTTGTAGTTTGTCGCGTGAAAAAACAAGGTTTTCGGCACCGACGGCAACCGTCGTAAACGAGACGATTTCGGAGAAGTCCGAATTGCGAATCGTGACGGTAACCGACTCACCGGTGCCAACGCTCAGGCCTTGCCAGACAAACGTATAGGCGCCGCTTTGAGAGATCTCGATGGGACCGAAAGGGAAGTCGATGGCTGCGGCACTGGCGATGGAGTTGATGAAGCGGCCGCCGGCCAAATCGTTGTATGTGAACGTGCCGTTGTCGACATAACCGGAATGTTGTAATTCGTAATAGGCCAATAAGGGCTGCCATGCGAGGGTTTGGTTGTTGAACTCCACTGTTGCAGGTTCGCTCAGTTGCAACGCGGTGCCGAGTAATCCGCCAAACCTAAATGAGGCACGGGCGTAAGTGATATCGTGGTCTTCCTCATAAACCGTCCGGTACTCGGTGTAGATGTCGTTTTGATTGACGTCGGCAGAGTCCTCGCTGTTACAGCCCGTCAGCAAGACGACGATGATCAATGCAATGCCAAACCATGGCGATAAACCAAGAATGCGCGGACATGCGACCGGACGGTTCCGGTTCGCTCGACGCTGTAATCTGTTCACGATCGTTTCCCCTCTAATTGGTGTGGTATCGTTGCGAATCACGCTGGAGCGTCGTGGGAATGTGGGCGATGACAGCCGGCACTAACACGTGGTACCCCCAACGTACTGGGGTAGACAGGGTTTCGGTGGTCTGAAGGGCAACGACGGAGGTGCCAAAGCACCATAAAATCAGCGAATTAGAGAGCTGATGGCATGGCTTACAACAGCGGATGGAGGCTGAGCCCGGAATCGAACCGAGGTCCACGGCTTTGCAGGCCGCTGCATA
>CAZWQC010000199.1:0-5572 GCA_964635785.1 uncultured Ectothiorhodospiraceae bacterium | reverse complement strand
CTGTTGGCGTGGGCCAAGGCCGGGGGACACCTGATCACGGTGGCGCGATTTCAGGATAAGGCTGGGGAACAACCGACGGACGCCATTGCGACGGGGGTCGGGGTGACGCGAAGTTGGCGAGCGGGTGGTGAGGATCAGGCGCGCCTAGATAATGTCAACAGTGTCGGATTGGCAGTCGCGGCCGATACACAACGGCGATTGCACAGCGAGCGGGACGATCTAGTGAGTTGGGCGGAGGGAGCCGCAGGGTATCAGATCCTGACTGTGCCGCATGGCAAGGGCTTGGTCACGTTGCTGAGCGACGACCAACCCTGGCGGAATGATGCGATCGGGCGACACGATCATGCGCTGGTGTTGTTGAACCTGGTGCGGATGTCACCTTCACACGGGCAAGTGTTGATCGTGTACGATATCGGGATGCCGTTCTTTGCGAGTTGGGTGTGGCAGCAGGCGCCGTGGCTGGTCATGATCGCGGTTGCCTGGTTGATTCTGTGGCTAGTTGGGGCGCTGCAACGCTTTGGCCCCGTCGTGGCGGCGCCCGAACCGGCCCGGCGACGTTTCCTTGATCACATTCTCGCTGCCGGGCGTTTCCATTGGCGGATGCAGCAACAGGAACGCTTGTTGGCAGCGCAGCGGCGACGAGCATGGCAGCGATTGGGGCGGCGTTATCCGCTCTGGCAGGGTGAGGATCGAATGCGGAATCTCGACCAGATGTCTGGGGTGACGGGGATCAACGCGATCGCTCTGGAGCTCGCTTTGTACCAGGCCGCCTCCTGTCGTAGCGCGATCTTCCTGCGCCAAGTTCAAATCCTGGTCGAAATCGAGCGACGTTTATGAACGAATCCAAACCCTGTTCGGCGACCGCGATCCTTGCCGCCATGGGGCATGCGGTGATCGGACAAACCGAGGTGTTACGGCAAACACTGGTGGCTTTGATCGCCGGTGGGCATGTCTTGCTCGAAGGTGTGCCCGGGCTCGGCAAGACGCTGCTAGTGCGAGCACTCGCAAAAACGTTCGCCGGACAATTTGCACGTATCCAGTTTACCCCGGATTTGATGCCGGCGGATGTGACCGGGCACGTGATGTTCGATATGAAAAGCGAGACCTTCCGAGTGCGGCGTGGACCGGTCTTCACCCATCTGTTGCTCGCCGATGAAATCAATCGGGCGCCGGCAAAAACGCAAGCGGCGTTACTGGAGGTAATGGCTGAGCGCCAGGTGACGATCGAGGGGCGAAGTCTGGCGGTACCGAACCCGTTTATGGTGCTGGCTACGCAAAATCCGATCGAGCAGGAAGGGACTTATCCGCTACCGGAGGCGCAAGTCGATCGGTTTTTGTTGAAAGTGCTGATTGATTATCCAAACGAAGCGGAAGAATACCGCATGGTGCAACAGGTCACGGCCGGGCTCGTTGGGGATGTGCTCGATGTCTCGAAGGTGGCAGCGGTTCTTGATGCTGCTGCGGTGGTCGAGTTGCAGCACAAGGCTGCGCAAGTGCAGGTCGATGTGCGGGTGGCGGAATATGCCGTTGCCATTGCTCGACAGACGCGGCAATGGCCAGGGGTTGCGCTCGGTGCGGGGCCACGCGGGGGGATTGCATTGGTGCGTGCGGCGCGGGCCGCGGCGCTGTTGCAGGGTCGGGATTTCGTCATTCCGGACGACATCAAGCAGCTGGTCCTGCCGACGTTACGGCACCGGATTACCCTTGCTCCGGAATTGATACTCGATGGACAAACACAAGACTCGGTTCTTGCCGCTGTCGTCGCGGCCGTCGAAGCGCCGCGGAGATGACCGCTGGCGTGCGCCTTTACCGGTTGTTGGCGGTGTTGTTGATGCTGGCGGTGGTGGTGATTTGGGTGCCAGGGTTGCTGGTGGCGTGGTGGTTTGCCGCGGTCGTGGTGTTGGCAGCTGCGCTGATCGATGCCATGGCTGGCTTACGGCGTGTTCCAGTGATCGAGGTGGAACGTGACGTTGCGGGTTCGCTGCCCGTCGGGGTTTGGTCGACCGTGCGGTTGTCGCTGCGGCTTGTCTCTGGGCGTGGACGTTGGGTGGAGATCATGGATCATTTCCCTCCCCAAGCGGCCGTGGCAGGGCTTCCGCGAGTGATTTACTTGTCCGATGCAAAGGCACTGACTGTTGCTTACGCGCTGTGTCCACAACGCCGAGGGGAGGCGCGATTCGAACCGATTGCGGTGCGTTCGGGCTCGCCGCTCGGTTTGTGGCGGCGGCATGACCGCTATGGTGTGACGCAAACCATCCGAGTTTATCCGGATTTTCGTGCAGTGATGCAGTACGCCACGCTCGCGACAGCACAGCATTTGCGGCAAATCGGGATTCACCGGCAACGCCGGCGCGGCGAAGGGCTCGAGTTTCAGCAGTTACGGGAGTTTCGCGAGGGCGATCGATTAGCGCAGATTGATTGGAACGCGACCGCACGATTGCGTAAACCCATTTCACGAGAGTTTCAAGAAGAACGCGATCAAGACGTCATTTTTTTGCTCGATTGCGGCCGGCGAATGCTGGCGCAGGATGATGCCCTGTCGTATTTCGATCATTGTCTCAACGCGGTTTTGTTGCTTGCGTACGTGGCGATGCGAGAGGGTGATGCGATTGGCCTGGCGACGTTCGGTGGCCCAACCCGGTGGTTACCGCCGCGCAAAGGCGTCAACCGAGTGACCACGGTGCTCAACGCACTGTATGACTTGCAACCAAGTACAGCGGCGCCCGATTACCGCCGTGCCGCCAACGCTTTGTTGGCTCGCCAGCGTAAGCGAGCGTTGGTATTGCTGTTGAGTAATCTGCGCGACGAAGACCGCGATGATTTGGTCCCTGCACTGCAAGCGCTACGGCAGCGGCACTTGGTTGTGTTGGCCTCGTTGCGCGAACCGGCGGTGGTCGCGGCGACCCATGGACCGGTCCGGACACTGGATGATGCCTTGCTTGCGAGTGCGGCCTGCGATTACCTTGGTCGGCGTGAGCGCGCGTTAGCCGAGATTGCTGCACATGGTTTTTATGCGTTGGATGTCACTCCGGCAGAACTCCCGGTGGTGTTGGTCAATCGCTATCTACAAATCAAGGAACGGGGGATGTTGTAGGGTGAGACACGATCCGGCTTTGATGGTTAAGCATCAATTGGTCTGGTAAAAAGCACAGTTGTGGTAAAAACTGGCCATATTGTATAAAAAGTTGAAAACGCATGGCCGACAATCCTTTCGCATTCCTTCCGTGGGCGGAAATGCGAGAGCTGTTGAAACAACGGTGCGCATGGCGCACTGCCGAGCAGGGTCGGTCGGGGACGGCGACCTGATTCCGTTCGACCGGTCAAAGATGGTTGCGGTAAGCTGCCGCCGCGCGACGACGGTGTTGCCTATTTTGTAATTCGTCGCGCAGATGCTGTTGTCGGGTTTTTATCCGGTGGTGTAGCTCGTTGTACAGTGTTTGGATTTCTCTTAGCCGGTTGATCTCATCGGTGTCGTTGGCATCGAGTTCGGGTAACGACAGGGCGCGAACCGTTTGATCGAGTGCAGGCACCTCGGCAATGACGGTGTCCCAGTCCGCTCTGGCGCAGGCTTGGTGTAAGTTGCGCAAATGCGAGAGAATACGCTCAAGTTCGACGCAGGTGGGCTTCATGCTCAAGTCCGCAGGGGTTGGGTTGGTCGCTTATTCTACGCGATTCTCGCCATGGTTGTGGTCGCTGATTTCACCGGAGAAATTAGCGCGGGCGCGCATTGTTGCCGGACAGCGCCAACGCTAAAAGCCCCGGCCGGTAAGCCAATCGGTTGTGCAATCGAGCCGCGTTGTGACCTTAGGTGTGTCGCTGCCCCCATCGGCTTTGCTAGCGTGGAACTGATCGAATAACACGGTCACTTGTTCCTGCACCATTCCAACCCGTGGTTTGCCGCATCCGGCGCGCGAGCCGTTGCCACCATGCGTTAAGGGTACGATCAATGCGATGGTGTCGTTACGGTGTCTGGCAGTGACGTTTTGATAAGTTCGGCTAGGATGTCAAGTGCGGCGCGATGGGGAAATGTGGCTCGCGTTACCAAACGAACCCGCCGTTCGGCGTTGGCGACGGTGATCGGGCGCAGGGTAATGCTGGGATGCTTGGCTGCGGTGGTACTCAGCGCCAACGCCGGTACCAGGGTGCAACCCAAACCAGCGCCGACGAGTTGGATCAAGGTCTCCAAGCTGGAGGCGCGAAGATCGGCTTCGTTGTCGGAATCCATTTTGCACACATTCATGACTTGATCGGTCAAACAATGACCTTCTGCCAACAATAAGAGCTCGTCCCGGGGCAGGTCGGCTTCGGTGACCAGCTCGCGTTCTCGCAGCGGATGATCGCTTGGATGCGCCAGCCAAAACGGTTCGTCGAACAGGGGGATTTCGATCAAGCCAGGCTCCGCCGCGGTGGCCAGTAATGCGGCGTCGAGTTCGTGATGATACAGATGCGTTGTCAGCCGCGATGTCATCTCTTCGTTGAGGACAAGGTGCAATTGTGGCAGTTGCCTGCGCAGCGGACCTAAGATCAATGGCATCAGGTAGGGACCGAGGGTGGGGATGATGCCAAGGCGAAACGGACCTTCCAACGGGTGGTGGTTGGCATGTGCCAATCGCTCGATGGCATCGATCTCGCCGATGACACGTTCGGCATGGGTTAAGATCTGGCGGCCGAGCGTGGTAACCTCCACGCTGCGATGGCCCCGTTCGAAGAGGGTGACGCCGAGGCGCTCCTCGAGTTTTTTGATTTGGCCGGATAAGGTGGGTTGGCTAACGAAACAGGCCTCGGCCGCGCGGCCGAAATGGCGGTGCTCGGCGACAGCGAGAAGGTAACGCAGGTCACGAAGATTCATGGTGTGTTGTCCCGATGAGGAAGGTGTTTTGTGCAGTATCCTGCCGGGCTCCGAATATGTCAGCATAGGTGTCTTTTGCAGCGGAATATCGAAATTCAGATCGTGAATCCGAAACTGCGGACGTTCGGGTTGCCGCGCTATGCCACCGCCGGATCGGCTGGCGTGGACCTGGTGGCTTGTGTCGAGTTGCCGGTCGAGCTGGTGGCGGGGGGACAAGTTTTGCTCGGTACCGGATTGGCGATCAATCTCGGCGATGCGGGCTTGGTCGGGATTTTGGCCAGTCGCAGCGGTTTGGCGTTGCGCCATCAGGTCCGCGTTGGCCAGGGCATCGGTGTCATCGATAGCGATTATCGCGGCGAGATCATGGTCATGCTGCGCAATGACGGTGGCGAGGCTTATTGGGTCGCGCCGGGCGAGCGGATCGCGCAGTTGTTGTTCATGCCGGTCGAGCAAGTGGTGCTGTGCGAAGTCGATGAGTTTTCCTCGGCCAGTGTGCGCGGTGCGGGCGGGTTCGGGCATACCGGTCGGTACTGAGCGGCTGGGGATGGAGCGTTATCTCGTTGGCGGTGCGGTACGCGATCAGCTGTTGGGACGGCCGGTGCGCGAACGTGATTGGGTGGTGGTCGGCGCGACGCCCGAGGGAATGCTCGCGTTGGGGTTTACGCCGGTGGGGCGGGATTTTCCGGTTTTTCTGCATCCAAAGACCCAGGAAGAATATGCCTT
>CAZWQC010000198.1:0-5589 GCA_964635785.1 uncultured Ectothiorhodospiraceae bacterium | reverse complement strand
GGGCCGCGCGTTCTAGTGAGGAGAGCCAGATCATGGCACGACTAACCCAACAAGAGAGCCAAGCGCTGATCCAAGAAGTGCTGGCTGTTTATCCCGAAAAAGTACGCAAGGATCGCGCTAAGCACTTGGCCGTGGCCGACGAGAGCATCGAGCAAGCCAAGCAGTGCATTACCTCGAACCGCAAGTCGCAACCCGGCGTGATGACAATTCGTGGTTGCGCTTATGCCGGTTCCAAAGGCGTGGTCTGGGGACCCGTCAAAGACATGGTGCATATTTCCCACGGTCCGGTCGGTTGCGGCCAGTACTCACGTGCTGGTCGGCGGAACTATTACACCGGAACCACCGGTGTCAACACCTTCGGCACAATGAACTTTACGTCGGATTTCCAAGAAAAGGATATTGTTTTTGGCGGCGACAAGAAGCTGGACAAGCTGATCTCCGAGATCGATACCCTTTTCCCCTTGGCAAAAGGCATTTCGATTCAGTCGGAGTGTCCCATCGGCCTGATCGGTGACGACATCGAATCGGTGTCCAAGAAAAAGGGCAAAGAACTCGACAAGCCGGTGGTCCCCGTTCGTTGCGAAGGTTTTCGCGGGGTGTCGCAATCACTTGGGCACCACATCGCCAACGATTCTTTACGCGATTGGGTACTGCATAACCGTGACGGCGATCGGACGTTTGTGGCGACACCCTACGATGTCGCAATCATCGGTGACTACAACATCGGCGGTGACGCCTGGTCATCGCGGATTTTGCTCGAAGAAATGGGCTTACGGGTCGTCGCGCAGTGGTCCGGCGATGGCACCTTGGCGGAAATGGAACTGACACCGAAAGTCAAGCTCAACTTGGTCCACTGCTATCGCTCGATGAACTACTTGACACGACACATGGAAGAGCGTTACGGCATCCCCTGGATGGAGTTCAACTTCTTCGGTCCGACCAAAATTGCTGAAAGTCTGCGCAAGATCGCGGGCCAGTTCGACGAAAGCATTCAAGCCAACGCCGAAAAAGTGATCGACAAGTACCGCGCGCAATACGAGGCCATCATCGCCAAGTACAAACCCCGTCTGGAAGGCAAGAAAGTCATGCTCTACGTCGGCGGTTTGCGGCCGCGCCATGTCATCGGCGCCTACGAGGATCTGGGGATGGAGGTGGTCGGCACCGGCTACGAGTTCGCCCATAACGACGACTACGACCGCACCTTACCGGATGTCGGTAACGCGACTTTACTTTACGACGACATCACCGGTCTCGAATTCGAGGAATTCGTCAAGCGAGTCAAGCCCGATCTGGTCGGTTCCGGAATCAAGGAAAAGTATATTTTCCAGAAAATGGGGGTGCCATTCCGACAAATGCACTCCTGGGATTATTCCGGTCCGTATCACGGTTATGATGGTTTCGCCATCTTTGCCCGCGACATGGACATGACGATCAACAATCCGTGCTGGCAACGTATGCAAGCACCATGGCAACAAGCGACAGCTGCCTAACATTGCACAGGTCGGTCTGTCGGTCGTTGATGCGTGGACCGGTTCAACGACACCGAACAAATCTTCGTCGGCGTGGCCAAGGCGCGATCCGAAGCCACCCGGCGAACCCCTATTGATTCCCAAGATTACCGTCAGTCCGTAGATTAACGGCACGGTAGGAGTAAGACCATGAGTCAAGTCGTCGAAGATATCAAACCTTGTTATCCGTTGTTTCGCCAACCGGAATATCAGGATACTCTACGCGCCAAGCGCGAGTGCTTCGAGGAAGCACCGAACCAAGACAAGATCGAAGAGGTGTTTCATTGGACTACCACGGAAGAATACAAAGCGTTGAATTTTCAACGTGAGGCGCTAACGATCAATCCAGCCAAGGCCTGCCAACCGCTCGGCGCGGTGCTCTGTGCCCTGGGTTTCGAGAAGTGTCTGCCTTATGTCCATGGATCGCAAGGTTGTGTGGCCTATTTCCGCACCTACTTCAACCGTCATTTCAAAGAGCCGATCGCCTGTGTTTCGGATTCCATGACGGAAGACTCCGCAGTTTTCGGTGGCCACAAGAACATGTTTGAGGGGTTGGAAAACGCCAAAGCCCTGTACCAGCCAGAAATACTGGCGGTTTCGACAACCTGCATGGCGGAAGTCATTGGCGATGATCTCAACGCCTTTATCGGCAACGCCAAGAAGAATGGCCATATCCCGGAGGATTTCCCGACCCCGTTTGCCCATACACCGAGTTTTGTCGGAAGTCATACCACTGGTTGGGACAACATGTTCGAAGGGATCTTGCGCTACTTCACGCTGAACAACATGGCCGGGAAAAAAGTCGGCAGCAACGGCAAGATCAACCTTGTGCCGGGATTCGAGACCTATCTCGGTAACTATCGCGTCATCCATCGCATGCTCAAGGAAATGGGAGTCAATTACAGCCTGCTTTGCGATCCAAGTGACGTATTGGATACCCCGGCCGATGGCGAGTATCGCATGTACGATGGCGGTACCACGATCGCCGAGATCAATGACGCACCGAATGCTACCGATACCCTGTTGTTGCAGCCCTGGCAGCTCGCCAAGACCAAGAAATTCGTCGAGACCACCTGGGAACACCCGCTTAACGATATCAACATTCCCATGGGCCTGGCGTGGACCGACGAGTTCCTGATGAAAGTCGCAGAACTGACCGGCCAACCCATTCCCGCCAGCTTGACCAAGGAGCGTGGCCGCTTGGTGGATATGATGACCGACAGCCATTCCTGGTTGCACGGGAAAAAATTCGCTCTCTACGGCGATGCGGATTTTGTCATGGGCATGTCCCAATTCTTGCTCGAGCTGGGAGCCGAACCGACCCATGTATTATGTCACCATGCCAACAAACGCTGGAAAAAGGCCATGGACAAAATGCTGCACGACTCGCCTTACGGACAGCACGCCGAAATTCATGTCGGCCGGGATCTATGGCATTTGCGCTCACTCCTATTTACCGACAAACCCGATTTCCTCATCGGCAACAGTTATGGCAAATTCATCCAGCGCGATACCCTACATAAAGGAAAGGAGTTCGAGGTACCATTGATCCGGATCGGTTTTCCGATTTTCGATCGGCATCATTTGCATCGCATGACCACCTGGGGTTACGAAGGCGCAATGTATCTGCTCACGACCCTGGTCAATGCGGTATTGGAACGCCTGGACGCCGAAACCAGCGAGATGGGCATCACGGACTTCAATTACGACCTCGTCCGCTAACGAGATCATGGCCGCACGGGTTCGACCGTTGCACCATTGCCGTACCCCGGCTTCATGGAGATTGATCAATTATGCCCAATGCCATGATTCGCAGATGCGAGACTGGTGACTTGATGTTTTATCTCGCCAAAAAGGATCTCGAGGAACGCATCGTGTCGGTCGAAACCGACACCGAGGGAAGCTGGGGTGGCGCGGTTGCGCTGGCGGACGGCTCCCGCTGGTATGTCGATCCAGTCAGCCCGCCACCCAGTTTTCCGACGACGTTACGATTTAGACGCGCCGAAGGCGAATAGCCGCTCACCAAAGCACCAACCGAGGCGTTAGTTGATGGCTTTTCAAATTGTAAAAACGCTTTGCACAGCTTGTGGCGATTGCGCGCCGGTTTGTCCGACGCAATCGATCGGCCCAGCGAAAGGCGTCTATGCGATCAATCCGGACACCTGCAATGAATGCGAGGGAGAGTTTGATTCCCCGCAATGCATCGACGCCTGCATGGAAGTCGATTGCATTATTCCGGTTTAGCCGATCGCACCCCGTTCAGTTCGTTACCGATCCCTTCCGTCGCGGTGGCGGAAGGGTTTGACCCAAGGCAATAACACCAAACTCAACCAAATTGAGCTAACCATAATCGTTATGGAGGTTATGAACATGATGCAAAACGGGTTATCCGAGGATATCGCCCTACGCATCGGGCTGGCCGCACGGGCGTTACCGGACACCGATCCGAAACGCATGTTACAACTGCTACACAACGCCATCGGTCTGCCGCCGACCATCGAACAGCTTAGTCGCTTACGCGTGCGAGATCTCAAGCAAGCCGCGGCCGGGGCATTGAATGGCGTCGATCAAGCCTTGCTGCAGCGAGCAGTAAATTATCTCAATGGCGAAGGGCTGACCGAGTTCGATCCGCCACCAGCAACCGACGCCTATCAGGAAGGCGATTTACCCCTCTCCGTGCGGGTTGCTTGTGCATCCAATAATGGCGAATTTCTCGATGGCCATTTCGGTTCCTGTCGACGCTATTTAATATACCAGATTTCCGGCCAGGAATGGCGGCTCATCGCTTGTCGCGAAGCGGATGATGGCGATGATGGCAGCGATCGCATTGGCAAACGAGTAGCGCTGGTTACCGACTGTGATATACTCTATACTGTTTCGATCGGGGGACCCGCTGCAGCACGGGTGGTCCGCGCCGGCGTCCATCCAATCAAACAACCGGCCAGTGGTTCCGCCCGCGCCGTGATCACCGCGTTGCAAGATGTGCTCAAGCATCAACCACCGCCGTGGCTTGCCAAAAAACTGCAACAGTGTCTGCCATCATGATAGGGTCGGCCGCTGCCTCGAGGGTGGGGTGATGCGGTGGTTGGCGAGGCCGGGCACGCGGTCGACTTCGCCTGATCCAAAATGCAATCGAGACACAATCTTGTCCGCGTCGGTGCTAGCACAATGAGACCCAATGCGTGCATCGAGTTCGGTGATTTGCTGTCATTGACTGGCCACCTTTTGCTGCAAGCCTGCCCATGAGGCCAATACTCCAATGTGGATATCGTTCACCGACGCTTTTCTCAGTGTTGTCGCTCATCGCAACCGTCCCGCGGACTTACTGGTTCGCGCCCGGGTTGCGGGCGACATCGAGCGTGTTTTCCCCGATGCCGTGGTCACCGAAAATCGTTACGCCGATTATCGTTTTCGCGCCATCATTTCCCGGGACGAAGTGGCGGCGGTACTGGCCAGGCGAATTACGGACATTGCCTATGATAACTTCAAAAATGCAGTCCCCGATACCCTTCGCCGTGACGCCTACTATGAATGCTGGCGGGCGATGCGCGACCTACAAAACCGCTCATGCTGATTGTTGCAAAGCGTCTCGGCGTCTTGAGTCCAGGCACCACGCAGACGACGCTCGTTGCTCGCGCGCTGCCGACCTCGGTTAGTTTAGCAAAAACCTATAACAACGTTTTCGCAAACGTCTCAACCAGCCAATCGCGGCGACGTTTGAGAATATCACCCAAGCGGTCCAAACTGGCCCGATCGAACATCGCAGCCGCGAGGCTGTCGGTAATCGCTGCATCCGTCATACGGTCAAACATCGCCGCGGCGCCGAGCAAGTCCGCTGCCGCCACGTCGGCAAGCAGTTCGGCGGCATCCGCATTGACCGCCGAATCACGCAAGGTCGAGACTTCGCGGACCGCATCCGCGCTAAAAGGTTTCAACCGACCTTGCGCACGAAACTCGAACGCCCCGCCCGCATCGATGACCAGCAAACGGCGATCTTGGGTTACAAACAGATTGTCCAGCCCGAGCCCAACGAAATCCCAATTATTGACCCATGCATTCGCTAGAAAGACCCGTGCGAGTT
>CAZWQC010000197.1:5109-5621 GCA_964635785.1 uncultured Ectothiorhodospiraceae bacterium | reverse complement strand
ATGACCCGGCCAAGGCTAGCGATCTGCTTGCCCAAGCCGGCTATGCAGATCGTGACGGTGACCGCGTTCTCGAAGGCCCGGATGGCGAACCCTTTGCCTTTGACCTCGTGTTCTTTCAGGCTAACGAAGACACCGAGCGAATCGTGCTATTCCTCAAGGATCTTTATGCGAGAGCTGGGATTTTGCTGCAGCCGAAACCCAGCGAATGGTCCGTGATGCTGGATTTGCTCGATCGCAAAGACTTCGATGCCATTACCTTGGGGTGGTCGAGCGGGGTTGAAACCGATATTTACCAAATGTTTCATTCTAGCCAAGCGGTTGCCGGGGGCGATAACTTCGTTCAATACGCCAACCCCGAACTCGATCGTCTGATCGAACACGCTCGTGCCAGGGTGGTGGAAGCCGAACGCATGCCGGTATGGCAAGCCGCCGAACGCGTTCTGTACGAAGACCAGCCATATACGTTTTTAATGCGCCGGCAAAGTCTCGTCTTTATCGATCGGCGGATACAA
>CAZWQC010000197.1:0-5099 GCA_964635785.1 uncultured Ectothiorhodospiraceae bacterium | reverse complement strand
ACCCATCTCGGGTTGAATCTGAACTTCGTTCCGGTGGAAGTTTACGTGCCAGCGGCTCAACAAAAGTATTGAGGATGACCTGGACTGACCGTCACTTGAGGCCGGCTGAGCGAAGCACAGCACGGTACGGCCGGCCCGGGTGATCACACCGTGCGTCAGCGATTCTCCGCTCTTGCGATCGCCAACAATACTTTGTCAAGCATTGTCGTTGGTAACAACCGGCGCAGCGTCGCAAACAAGTAGGTCGGAAACGTTACGTAATAGCGTGCACGCGGGTGCTCGCTCTCGATCGCGTGAATCACCTTTCTTACGACAGCCGCAGCTGGTAAGGTAAATGGGGTCGGTTGACGCGATGCAAGCCGGTTGATGGCCCCTTGGTAACGCTGTCGATGCGGGCTGTTGTCGACGTCGATGGTGGCCAAGAAACGGGCATGGGAATTTTCGCGAAAGCGTGTGGCGATGGGACCGGGTTCGATCAAGCTGACCGCGATACCAGAGCCTGCCAATTCCATCCGTAGGGTATCCGACCATCCCTCCAAGGCGAACTTGCTACAATTGTAGGCGCCGCGCAAGGGCAGGGCGACCAGACCGAGAACCGAGCTGTTTTGCACGATACGTCCTGTGCCATGTGCGTGCATGCTCGGCAGTACGCGGCAGGTCAGTTCGTGCCAACCAAGCAGATTCGTTTCGAGTTGCTCGCGCAACACCGTTCGCGAGATATCCTCCAAGCCGCCACCTTGCCCATATGCGCCGTTGTTAAACAGTGCATAAAGCTGGCCGTCGGTTTGTTCGAGTACTTGTTCGACACAGGTCACAATACTTTCGCTGTCCGTATAATCGAGGCGTAACGCGGTTAGCCCTTCTGCCCGCAAGCGTTCGACATCGGTGGCTTGACGGGTCGTGGCGAAAACACGATGGCCCCGTTTCTGCATGGTATGCGCGCAAGCGTAGCCGATTCCGGACGAACATCCGGTCATGAGAATACTGCGTGCGGTGATGTTGGCGGGGACGGACATGGTGAAACCCTCGAGTGGTCGACGCTCAGCCGCAGCGGCTCACGCAGTGCACAGGGCAGGGCCGATAACGGCGGGAGCGCGGTGGCTTTTGCAATGGTTGATGAACGGCTATCATGCCACATTCCAATGCACACCAAACGATGAACTGAATGACTGCCGCGTCAACGGGGCTTGATCCACCAGGCTGGGTTGTTCGCGCTAATTCGAACGGACTTTGAACAATCACTTCAGCAATTCGGGCGTCCCCTTCCCCCCGGCGGGAAGGGACGCGGCAGACTTGTTCTGAGAAAGAATCATCAAAAATCAATAGGTAATTGCATCCATGAGTTTTCGAGAACGATTCATAGCGAACGTTCCTGCCGTTAAGCCGCTGTACGCGGGACTGCAGCAGGCAATGGTACTCGATAAACCGGAACACAAACGGTGTGAATTGGTCATCGATCCGGAAGGCTATGTCAATTTGCGCTACAACGACGTTGCCATTTATGGTCAGGATCCGGTTGCCGAAGTGCAAGCACAAATCGAGCGTTTCGCGAAACGTCCTGCGCGAATGCGCGTCGATCCCGCATTCGATCGTCTGGCTGGAGAGGATTTACATGCTGTCGTGTTGCGACAAACGTTGTGGCATTCGCCGTTACGGCATAAGTTCGACCCATTCGAAGATGGCTTCCAATTCAATGGCGTCGATATCCCCGTCTTGTTGGTGTTCGGCATAGGGGTGGGAATTCATATACAGTTTTTGCTCGAGCGTTTCAATATCCATCGCCTGATCATCGCCGATTTCGACCCGCAAATTCTGGTGACTTCGCTATTCGTCGCCGACTGGGTTCGCATTACCGAGTACTTCCAGCAGCCTGGACGTCATTTATCTGTGCTCATTCATCCCGAACCGGAGTATCTCGGCTTTTTGGTCATGCAGTCGATCGGAATGACCAGTCGAGTGTTGTACTCCAACGCGTTGGTGTTTACGCATTACGAGCACGATCGATTGGTGCAGACCCGTGAATGGTTGAACGAAAACGGTCAGGGCGGCTTGCAGGGTTGGGGTTATTTCGACGATGAGCTGGCAACGGTCATCCAAACACTGCACAACATCAAACAAAATATCCCCGTCTACCTGGGCCACGAGGCATTACCGAGACCGTGTGTCGCGCTTGTGGTCGCGGCTGGGCCGTCTTTGGATGAGACGGCATTGGCCGCTATTCGACGGTGGCAAGATCACGCCATCATTTTTTCCTGTGGGCGCGCCTTGCAGGTGTTGCACCGTGCCGGTATCAAGGCCGATATTCATATCGAGGTCGAACGTGACAAGATCACGCATGACCATCTAACGCTGCAGCTTAAGAACTGTCATATCAAGATCATGGACACGATCTTGTTGCTCCCGAGTCGAATGTATCCGGATCTCATGCAACTGAGTCATCGGCCCTTGATGTATTTAAAAGCGCAAGACAGTGGTGGTAGTCTGTTTCCCAGTCTGGTGCCGCGATTGGAGCACACCAATCCAAACGTTGCCAATGGTGGCGCCGCGTTAGCGGCATACTTCGGTTTTTCCGACATTGTGTTCTTCGGGGTCGATCTTGGCTATTGGAATCCCAAGGCTCATCATGCCGCAGGATCGATTTACTTCGATGAAGGTGGGCAGTTTTATCGGGAAACGATCGAAGCGACCATGACCATGCGTTCGGTTCGAGGTGACTCAATCCCGACCCAAGCCGTTTTTCATTGGTCGCGATTGCGCCTCGAGCACTTGATCAAACAAAGTCCGCATGCATCGTTTTACAACGCCAGTCAGGGTGCGGATATCGAGGGTACCAAAATCGTGGCACCCGGCGAGTTCGTCATTGGCGAGGGTGGTCCGGCAAAAACGGATGTGCTGACCGCTTTGCTGAAAAATTTCTCCACCCTCAGCACCGCTGACGAATTGATCGAGACCTCAGTTGCCAATGTCAAACAAAGTTTACAAAGTTTACAGGCCGAGATGGAAGACATTCTCGCTGGCGGCGTCACACTGCGTACCGAGATTGCCGAGAAGTTATTGGCACTCGACGACTTGCTGCGCCAACAGCGGGAAATGGATAACGTTGCAGGTTGGTTGCTTGGCGGCAGTCTAGCCCACCTCGGTTTGATCATTTGGACGCACACGAGCTTTACGGCGGACGACGATGAAGCGGTTGTGTTTGCCAATAGAGCGTTCAAGATTATGCGCAGTTTTGTGCGCAAAGCGACAGCGCGGGTTCGACAGCGAGTACAGGAGTTTCTTGTAAAGACCGAGCATCCGTTAAGCTCATGGGATAGCACGCCGCTAGGGGAATGAAACACAATCGCCGCTCGCCCTCGTTGCTCTGGTTCCCAAGTCACTTGCGGGAACCAGAGGAGATAAGGATTGATGAACAAGATGCGTTGACCGCCTCGGGCTTGTGATGAGGCGGTTATCGCAAATGCACCTGGCGGGTTTACATCACACTGCCATAAGCTAAGTCGGTCGCTCCAGCGGGTGGTTCGAGACCGGCGAGTGAGCAGCCTTGCGCGATGGGACCGCCGGGAAAGAGTTCATAAACATGACGTAATCCGCCGCGCTGATGGAAACGTTCGTCGAGTGCATCATGTAGTTCGCGCGGATTGATATGACCGAATCGGCCGAGATGGCGGGCGTAAAAGCTCTGCAGTGCGCGGATGGTTTCCCAGTGATCTTCGCTGAGCTCGATTCCGGCAGCATTCGCTTCCGCCGTGGCTAGGTGCGGGTTCCAGCCGCTGGGTGCATCGGGAAAATCGGGGTCGGGTAAGGGTGGGAGGCTGGGGCTGAGTAATTCTTCAACAGAACGAGCCATTGTGGTAATCTCCTGTCGTCTTTGGTGGTCTTTGAGTTTTAGACCAAGATGCCCCAGGGTGCAAGTCAGAGAACCCGAGTCGTCTTGCCCCGTGGCCAGAGCGCCGGATAACCGGCGAAAGGCCATCGGCTGATCGCTGTTCGCCCTAGTCGTCAATGAATAGCTTGCGTCCACACTGAGAACAGTATTTTGCGGTTTCGTCGTTACAATGGCCACACCCAGCACAGCGCAAGTTGACCCGCTGTGCGGACAACGTGGCGCGAGAGGAGCGTTGCCCGGTAATTTCGAGCCACGCGGCTTTGGCGTGGGCGCGATGGGACGTGGTCGATTGCCCGATACTGGTTACATCCTTCGAGGACTGGTGCTGCCGACGCAAGTGATCTTCGATTTCACAGGGTAGTGCGATTTGATCTACATCGAAATGCGCCATGGCAAGGCCGAACGCATCGAAATCAGGGGCGATAAACCGCTGCGCCGCTTCCGCGAACAGCGCTGATTGTGCGGCATAGTTGATGATGTCGGCTTCGCGATCAGCGACGAAATCGTTAAGACGATTAACCACGATTGTCGCGAGCGCTGGGAGGATGTCGTCGATGGTCAGCCGATCTTGGTTGCCGAGCCGCTCGCGCAAGAGTTTTTCCGGATCGTTGACACGCAAAGCGTAGCGACCGGAAGCACGAATCTGAACGATGCCAAATTCGGCGTCATGGAGGGTTATGGGATAGGGTGTCGACCAGACTAGATTCGGGTATTCCTGGGTATGAAAATAAAACGCTTCTGCTTTGAATCGAGTACCGAGCCCGTCGCTATCGGCAATGAGTGTGCTCAGCAGCGGGAGCTGGGCGGCACTCAATTCATAGCGACCCGGTCCGAAACGATCCGCGATTTGGCCCTGGTAGGTCAACATAGCCAATTGATTCTCGCGGACCACCAGTGTCGCGCCGGCTTTGATGTCTCGTTGATTAGTCGCAAAACGATACACGAGAATGGCATCGTCGTCGGCAGACCATTCGATTTCTTCGATGAGATCCCCGAACAATTTATCGAACCAACCCATGGCAAGCAGTCTCCCCGATGGCTAAATAACGCGCATAGTAGCAAATGCCAGACAGGCCACTTTGTCCTTGCGCAATTACCGAAATCGGTAGTGGGGTCGAATGAGAAATGATTAACCTAGGTCAATTGAGGGGGTGGGCGGCGGCACCGACCCGGGTCATTCGCGACCATCGGCTTTGCCGGATCGAGGTTCGCC
>CAZWQC010000196.1:3349-5626 GCA_964635785.1 uncultured Ectothiorhodospiraceae bacterium | reverse complement strand
TGTTTCGTGCCAATGGTCCAATCCTGCAATATCTGCGGCAAGGCGAGACTCGGCATCGCATCGAGCAATTGCATTTTCTTTGGTTTCCAGCACTCCTTGTGGTTCCCGTTATTCTGATTGCATTTTCCTCATTGGGTTATCAGTACACTGCGGTTCTGTTGGGCCGTCGCTTGCTCACCACGCTTGGCTTTTTGCTGATGTTGGCACTCGTGTTGGCTTTGTTGCTGCGCTGGTTGTATATCGAACAGCGACGGCATCGGCTGGAAGATGCCTTGCGCCGGCGTGAGGCGTTGCAAGTTCAGCGTGACCAACCGGCGACGGGGGAGGTTACGGCGGTTGTGCCGTTGGCGAACGAAGCGGATGAAATCGATTTCAGTGAACTTGGTGATCAAGTGCGACGTTTGTTGACGACCGGTTTAATGTTCGGTGTTATCATCGGGCTGTGGATGATTTGGTCGGATTTGTTACCCGCACTGGACATTCTTAATGCCATTACCCTGCCGATGAGCGCAACCGAGACGATCGATGGGGTGACCAAGACCGTTCCTGTGACCCTCGCCGATGCGATCGTGGGACTGGTTGTTCTTCTCGTGGCGTTATTGGCCGCCAAGAACTTGCCTGGATTGTTGGAAATTCTCTTGTTGCAACGTTTGCCGCTCGATGCCGGGGCACGATACGCCATTACCACGCTATGCCAGTATGCCATCGTTGCGATCGGAATTTTTACGGCGTTTAGTGCGCTGGGCGCGGAATGGTCAAATATTCAATGGTTGGTGGCCGCCCTCGGTGTTGGCCTCGGCTTTGGCTTACAAGAGATCGTGGCGAACTTCATCAGTGGTATCATATTGCTGTTCGAGCGGCCCGTACGGGTGGGTGATATCGTCACGGTTGGTGGCGCGAGCGGCGTGGTAACCCGGATTCGGATTCGGGCGACAACCATTCGCAACTGGGATTATCAGGAGTTATTGGTCCCCAACAAAGAGTTCATTACCGGGCAGGTGTTGAACTGGACATTGACCAGTAGCGTCAATCGTGTGGTGATCAATGTTGGCGTGGCGTATGGTTCTGATATCGCATTGGCATTGCGTTTACTCGAAGAAGCTGCACGGGAACATCCGCGCGTATTGGCAGATCCGGCACCGATTATTACCTTCGAGGGGTTTGGTGACAGCGCCCTAAACATGGTGTTGCGTTGCTATTTGGCGAGTTTGGATTATCGACTTGCTACCACAAGCGAACTGCACGCTGCGATTGCGGAAAAGTTCATGCATGCGGGAATTGTCGTTGCGTTTCCGCAACGCGATGTTCACTTGGAATGGACCCGACCTGTCCCGGTGAAGGTGGTTGGTGAGGGTGGCGTGTAATCCTGGCGGTGCTTGCCGCGAGCGCCGATCGTACAATCGGCGCTCGTGCAGGTTACAAGGCCATAACATCTGGCCGAACGTTCACTCCACCGCGATCGTTTGCCGTGCCGAACCTTCCGCTTTTGGCAAACGGATTTCTAGAATGCCATCGGTGAAAGCGGCTTTCGCGTCATCGCCACGGACCGCCGTTGGCAGCGCGATGGTGCGGCTGAAGCTGCCGTGGTAACGTTCCGAACGGAAAACTTCACCTTTGGCCTCTTGCGCTTTGTGCGTCTCACCCTTGATGGTCAGCCGATCTTCAGTCAGTGAAACATCCAACGCGTCTTTGGCAACGCCGGGCAGCTCAGCGCGAACAATCACTGCGTCATCTTCCTCGACGATATCGACCCGTGGTAGTGCCCCCGCAGCCAGGCTGGTCCATTCCGGCAGACGCCAATCGAATGGCCGCATCAGTCCACCGTGCCACAAACGATCGAAGAGCGAATCGATCTCGTCGAATGGCGTCATGTCACCGCGGTGACGGGAGATCGGCGATTCACGTTTGACTAACTTGCTCATAATCAACCTCCTTAAGGTCTTACCTCACCGTTACCCGCAAAATTGGAGATGGGGATGCGGTTTTCAAGGCTAGCGAAATGTTTTTGTGTTGGCTGGTTTTCGCCAAGCCAGGGTTGACTTTGGTGGGAAAAGCGACGAGCCTGAGGGTCCGAACCCGCAGAGACTGCTCGAGATGATGAAGCAACGTGTTGGAACCGGACAATATCATTTGGTCTTCGGTGCTAGCGGCTATATTGGTCGTCATCTGGTACCGGCGTTGTTAGCGGCTGGGCACAAAGTGCGCGGCGCAGCGCGGCGCAAAGCCCCATTGCAACAACAAGGCTGGGCAGACGTAGACATTGTTGCTGCGGATGTG
>CAZWQC010000196.1:2379-3339 GCA_964635785.1 uncultured Ectothiorhodospiraceae bacterium | reverse complement strand
GAAACATTGTCAAAGGCCCTGACTGATGTGGCGGTGGCCTATTATCTCGTTCATTCGATGGCGGCAGGGAAGGATTTTCGAAAACTTGACTTACAAGCCGCGCGGAATTTTGCAGCGGCTGCGGCGGCTGCGGGCGTACATCGAATTGTCTATCTCGGTGGCCTAGCCCCAGCGCACGCCACGTCCGAACACATCGTCTCGCGTCGCGAAACCGGCGATGCGCTGCGTGAGGGTGACGTTCCGGTAACGGAAATCCGCGCTGGTATGATCATCGGTCCCGGATCGGCAGCATTCGAGGTCATGCGTGATTTGGTCTATCATCTGCCGGTTATGATCACCCCGCGTTGGGTTCGCTCGACTTCGCCACCCATTGCCTTGAGTAATTTGCTGACATATTTGATCCAAATCGCCGATATCGAAGCAGCGGCGAATCAAATATACGATGTTGGCGGACCGGAGTATCTGACTTACGACTACATGATGCGAACTTTGGCCGAAGTATCGAATCGACGGGTACCGTTCATCATCCCGGTGCCTGTGCTGACGCCAGGACTGTCCGCGTTATGGTTGAAACTGGTGACTGCGGTACCGGCAAACATCGCTCGTGCTTTGATCGAAGGACTCAAGCTCGATTTTGTCGCCCATGACGAACCCATCAAAACCTTGGTCCCGCAACGTCTGCTGACTTTTCGTGAAGCTGTCGAAGCGAGCTTCGAGTTGGAGCAATTACCAACGCCATCGAACCGTTGGCGAGAGGGTGTCTTCATGTTTCGTCAAAACCGATTTGACTATGCCTATTACGCCAAACGGGCTGGCGGTGATGCCATCACCCGAATCGGTATCCCTGCTCTATGGCAGGTTATTGCCAGTATTGGTGGCGAAAATCGCTACTACTTTATGAATGTTTTGTGGCGGATTCGAGAACAAATGGACGCCATCGTCGGCGGTCCCGGTTTATCG
>CAZWQC010000196.1:0-2369 GCA_964635785.1 uncultured Ectothiorhodospiraceae bacterium | reverse complement strand
ACGCCCGCCTACGACAGAACTGAAAGCGGGTGATCGCATTGATTATTGGACGGTATTGGCTGTGGAGCCAGAGCGAAGCCTAACCCTTGGACTGGGTATGCGAGCGCCGGGCGCCGGTGTTTTGGAGTTTACCATCGAGCCAATCTCCGGTGCGAAAAACCGGGTGACCGTGACGGCATATTGGCATCCCGCCGGTATCTGGGGATTGCTGTATTGGCATATTCTCAACTCCGCCCATCACTATCTGTTTACAGGCATGGCCCGGCGAATATGCGAACGTGCGGCAACTTTGTCAAACGAGTGATTATGTCTCAATCGTCTCATCAGTTCTTGGGTCTTTTTTCCCCGCGCGGGAGGCAGGACACAGCGGGCTTTTCTTAAAATAAACTTTGTAACCATCGATGGCGTTGGTCGCACCCATGTTGCATTGCTTCCCACAACCGTACATCTCAGTCTGCGCTAGACGCCAACAGTCACTCCCTTTGGATGCGGGTTACCCTTGCGTCCGTAGCCCAGCGCTCGTACTATTGCGGTTTTTGGCCGCAATGTCTGCGGCGAAACGGTAAGCGTTTCGAGACAAAGGTTAATCAGCATGCGCAGCCACTATTGTGGAGAAATCAACGAAGAATTGATCGACGCAACCGTGACCCTTTGCGGTTGGGTCAACCGACGGCGTGATCATGGCGGGGTGATATTCATCGACTTACGGGATCGGGAGGATCTGGTTCAAGTCGTGTTCGATCCAGATGTCCCGGAGGTGTTTCGACTTGCCGAACGGGTGCGCAACGAGTTCGTCTTGCGCATCAGCGGAAAGGTTCGGATGCGCCCACCGGGAACCGAGAATCTCGATCGCAAGACCGGTCGGGTCGAAGTGCTCGGACAGTCTCTAGACGTGTTGGCCAGTGCGGAGACCCCACCGTTCCAACTCGATGATGACGATGTGCATGAAGAAACGCGGTTGCGTTATCGTTATATCGATCTCCGTCGTCCCGAGATGCAGCAACGTTTACGGATACGCGCGCAAGTCACACAGAGTTTGCGGCGTTTTTTGGAAGCGCATGACTTCTTGGAAATCGAAACGCCCATGTTGACCAAGGCCACCCCGGAGGGCGCGCGGGACTATTTGGTGCCGAGCCGAACCCATCCCGGCGAGTTCTTCGCGTTGCCGCAATCCCCTCAAATTTTCAAGCAATTGTTGATGATGGGCGGGATGGAGCGCTACTATCAAGTCGTTCGCTGTTTCCGCGACGAGGACTTGCGTGCCGATCGGCAGCCGGAATTCACTCAGCTTGATATCGAGACTTCTTTCCTGGCCGAAAACGACATCATGGATTTGATGGAGGAGATGATTCGCACGGTATTTGCGCATGTTTTGGAAGTGGCGCTACCCAAACCCTTTCCTCGCATGACCTATGCCGAAGCCATGCGGCGTTTTGGATCGGACAAGCCCGATCTGCGGATTCCCTTGGAACTCGTCGAGCTGACCGACCTGATGGCAGAGGTCGAATTCAAAGTCTTTGCCGGACCCGCGAAAGACCCGCAAGGACGGATCGCGGCGCTGTGTCTACCCGGGGGCAACGAGTTGTCGCGCAAGGACATTGACGGCTATACCGAATTCGTCTCGCGTTACGGGGCCAAAGGCCTTGCGTATATCAAAGTGAATGCGCTCGATCGGGGGCGGGAAGGTTTGCAATCGCCGATTCTCAAACACTTGCCCGATACCGTCATTGTCGAGATTCTCAATCGCACGGGTGCAAACGAAGGGGATGTTGTATTCTTCGGTGCCGACAAAGCGCATGTCGTCAACGATGCCCTCGGTGCCTTGCGGGTGCAGCTCGGTCGCGACCGCGGTCTGCTGGACCGCGGTTGGCAACCGCTTTGGGTCGTGGACTTCCCCATGTTCGAGTGGGACGTGCACGGTAAACGCTGGGTCGCATTGCACCATCCCTTTACCTCGCCGCGTACCGATCACTCCGCGCCAATTGGCGAGAATCCGGGGTCGGTATTGTCGCGCGCCTATGACATGGTGCTCAATGGGACAGAAATCGGTGGAGGTTCCATTCGCATCAACGACCCGCAATTGCAGCAAGCCGTATTTGGCTTGTTGGGTATCGGCGAGGAGGAGATCCGGGAAAAGTTCGGTTTCCTCGTCGATGCTTTGAAATATGGCTGTCCGCCACACGGTGGGATTGCCTTTGGCTTGGACCGGTTAGTCATGCTGATGACTGGCAGTCAATCCATTCGTGACGTCATGGCTTTCCCAAAAACGCAGACGGCAGCCTGTTTGCTTACCTCGGCGCCGGCGCCGATCCCAGAAGTGCAGTTACAAGAATTGAACTTACGTATTCGCCGTCAGGGCTAAGGTTATT
>CAZWQC010000195.1:0-5651 GCA_964635785.1 uncultured Ectothiorhodospiraceae bacterium | reverse complement strand
GATGGACCGACCGGTGGCTGCCCCTGGTTTCAACGTGGTCTAATTCTAAATGATACGCGAGGGCGAACACGATGAAGAAATGTACTTATCTTTTTATGGTTGGGTTGTTGCTGATGTTAGCGAGTTCGCTGGCGGTGGCGGAGTTTGTCGTAGTGGCAAGCACGAGTGGAAGTCTGAAAAGTGGTGACCTACTGCAAGGTTCCCAAGACATTTCCGTGAGTGCAGGCGAGAAACTCACTCTGTTAAGTTCGGCTGGACGGACAGTGCAAGTGAACGGGCCGTTTACCGGTACGGTCGCTAGCCAAATGGGTACCGACGATGCCGAGAGCGGTGCTCAGCAAGTGGTTGCGGCGTTGTCCGAGTTGTTGAAAAACCGCGAAATGTCGGAATCGCGGTTGTTGGTCGGGCGGGATATTTCATTTGCGGACAAGCCGTTGCCCGCGCCCGAATTGTTTGCCGTTGAAAGCAATGCGACGGATTATTGTTTGATCGCCGAACATGCCGTTTTCTGGCGCAGTGATGCGACCTCCGGGGTTAGATTGGAAGTGAAGGGCGAGGGTCTGGACAAAGCGCTGCAATGGCGTTCAGGGGCTGATCGGGTAACGGTCGATGCCGGTTCGTTCGTCGATGGTCGTACCTACCAAATCATGCTCAGGGCACCGAGTGCGACTCACTCGCAGTGGTTTAGTGTACACCACCTCCAAGAAAACCAGCTCAACATCGCGGAAAAGGCCGCTTGGCTGGTGAATAACGGCTGCCAAAGTCAAGCACTGGCTATGTTGGACGAATTGAAGTAAGGGCTATCGGTCAAGACGGTGGGCATTTCGACGGCAAACCAATGACAAAATGCCCACCGTTGTCATCGATCGATTGGCCCGTTGCTCTGTGTCGAGAATCGGGCAAACAGTGCTGCATCGAGCATTCATTGTTCCAAACGTTTTTGCCGCAAAGCCCGCCGTGTCCGGACCCGCGGGAGGAAGGGACACAAACTGGTGCATCGATTGATTCGTGTCGAAGCGATCGCTTATTTTTTGTCCATGACGATGACCGCGTCGGTTTTGCCTTCTTCCAATCGCTTAAGATGCATTCGCACAAGATAGTCCTCGGGCATCGTTTCGTGTAACGCGGAGAATCGCGTCCGCGCGACATCGCTATCTCGTTCTTCAAGGGCTTGGAAAGCTAGGCGATAAGCGTCCAAGTGAGTCACCATGGGATGATCCCGACCCATCAGTTCGTGGATGAGCATGGGTCGCGATTTGCCTTTCATGACCACATAGCCGATCGGTCGATACTTGAGCTCATCGCGTAAACCATGGTTCGATTCGGATAGCTGCGTCTCGAATTTTTCAATGGCTGCATCGCTGACACATGTTGTTGTCAAGAAATATTTATTGAGTCCCTCGATGCGTGATCCCGTGTTGACGGCGTCACCGAGCGGCACGTACTTGAAACGGTCTTCGGAGCCAAAATTGCCGACCTGAGCGGCGCCGGCATGGATACCGATACGTGTTCTGCCAAAATTACAAGCCTGTGCATCCGGCCGGTCACGGAATGCTGCGGTAAACTGCTGTGCCTCAAGTGCCGTTCGCATCGCCCGCACGGTTTGGTCAGGGTAATCCACCGGCGCGCCGAACATGGCGAACACGGAGTCACCGATCAGGTCGACGATCATACCGCCGTTGCGAATCACCGCCGAGCAAACGCCGTCGAGGTACGCGTTTAGCAAAGGCGCGAGACTGGCAGGATCGGTGGCTTCACAAACCGTGGTAAATCCCTCGACATCCGTGAACAAAAACGTCAGTTCTTTACGCTCTGCGCTACGGGTCAAGCGGCTCGGATCCCGGGTTAGTTGATCGACCAGTTCCTTGGATAAATAGCGTGAGAAGGCTTGCTTGACCAAGCGTTTTTGTTCGCGTTCACTGTGACCACTGTAGGCGATCGTGGTGATGTTGGCGAAGAGTAAGGCGAGGGCGCTTTCCACTACCGGTGAAAAAATCCCCGCTGCACGGAACAACACGAAGCTACCGACGACGATTGCGATAAAACCGGCGACCATACCCGCAATTTGTAGCCAAGTCGAGATGCCGGGGCGACCGAGCAACCAACCGATACCTGCGACACCAAGCACCAAGGCAAACTGGAATAGGACGGGCATGTTCGCATCAAGGGGGTCGTCCAGCAATGTGGCGAGTCCGTGAGCGTGAATGATGATGCCGGGTTTACCACTGGGCCCGATGCGGTCATCGACGACAGAAAACGGTGTCGGGTGGCGGTCAACCAATTGGAGGTCATAACCCACCAAGACAATTTTGCCCGCCAACCAACTGGCGGGCAGGAATGGAACCGTCTGCGCGGGGAAGGTTTTGAAGGCATAGGGGTCTTTGGCTTGACCGCGGCGCCAATGAATCATTCGCGGTTGCCGCTCGGTGGGAATGCCGAGTTGATTCAGTAATGCATGTGTAAAGCTCGGAACATAGCCCAGACCAGGGACTTGCCGACCGGGATAGATGGAACGGACGATATCATGTTGCGGGTCGCTTAAGGCATTGGCCATACCGCGGTTGGTCAGCGGGACGAATTCGTCTAGGTAGCGTTGCTGTTCGTCGGTTAGCCCATCGCGCGTCGTGACGTATGAGATGACCAATGGAATGGGATAATCACGAATCAGTTGGGCGAGTGCTGTGTCTTTCGCGGGTTCGGTGGGCTGGTCAAAGAGAATATCGAGACCGACTGCCTTGACTCCCTTGTCGGCGAGTGCGGTCAACAAGTTGAACAGCAACTCGCGATCCAACGGTTCACGGTAAGGAAGTGCCCGCAGCGTATCCTCGTTCACGGTGACCACCACGATATCCGGGTGTGGCGGTTGTACAGGCGTCATTTCGGCAATCTGAAGATCGTTGATCTGATTTTGAATCAGGCCAAACAGCGGAATGCTCTTGGCGATTACAAATGCCACAAGGGTTGTGAGTATCACGATGCTCACGTTGATAGCGAACGAGCGGGTGAGTTTCGGCATGTTGTGTTATCTTCGGTGTGCTTTCTGCGTGGCTCGTTTACTGTGCCGGCCGACCTTGGCTGAGCATTTTGAGCAAGCGATCGAACCGATCGCCAGCCAAGGAGACACGGTCGAGCATGTCTTCGTCGAGTTCGTCGTCCATGGTTTCATCGCTGTCGAGTTCCATCGGTTTACCGGTAACCAAACGTTTTGCCCGGTCCCGCATACGGTTGGCGAGAAATATGGCCAGGGCCTTGAAAAATCGATGTCCGAAACCGTCATCGTTGGCCAGTTTTTGGCGGATGTCCGCGACAGCGATCTCCAGTACCAGGCAGTCTTCGATGGCTTGAATCGTAGCGGATGGTGGTGCGTTATCGAGAAATGAAACCTCCCCCATGACCTCCCCGGGACCCATTTCGGCGACGCAGCCAAGTCCAGCAATTTCAACGCTGACATGTCCAGACAGTAGAATGTAGATGGCGTCGATGCGGCGACCCTCTTGGATCAGGATGTCGCGTGCTCGAATCTGCCGTCGCATTCCGGTGCGTGCCAGCCAGGTGACATCGCTGTCTTCGAACTGGCTCAGAATATACAAAACTTTTCGCATCGTTGATCCTCTGGAAAGTGGCTGCGGCGTTCGCGGCAAAACGTTTCGCCGCGATGAGTGCGCCTATTTCAGAACCCCGTCATGATGTTCGTACCCAACGCAGTGTCGACCGTTGTTACGCGGTTGTCAACCCCGCCGTTATCGGCTTGGATGCGCTGTTTTGGCGGTAGCCATTGCCGGTACTCACCGTGTTACACGGGGTGCCATGGTATTGCCGTCGGGCAATACAAACTGGTCGACTTCACCCGATACCGAGAACCCGTTGCAAGAGATTGCGCAACGTTGGCGCGAGCTTTGTCAGGGGAACGTTCGCCATGGCTTGTGGATAATATTCATTGACATGTTCGGTTTTTGGGCCGATACCAAGACGGATCAGTGCAATGCGCGCGTCGGCTTCGATGTCGGCGATGGCTCGATGGAGATCACGCTCGTTGGAGTAGCGTCCTTCGGGGAGTCCGTCGCTGATGACAATCAACACGCGGTCGTTGGCCGGATCGGCGAGAAGTTCCTGTGCCGCAAGTCGTCAACACGGACCGTCATCGTTGAAGCGGTATTCATTGTTACCACCCTTACGGCCGCCATCGACCTCTTCTGCCATGGTCAGCGATCGATCGCGTACTGTTTGGTTGATGTCTTTGGTGAATCGGCAAAAAGGAATCAGTCTGTTCTGAATGCCATTGATGGCAAAATTGACCTGCAATTGGTGCAAGGACTCAGCCAATAAGACCATACCGTCCATGACTGCTTCGATCTTTCGCCCGCTCATGGAACCGGACAGATCGACTTACAGCGATACCGGTAGATCCAGACGTTCAGGTAGCGTTTTGCGAACTGGTGGTACAGTGCACAATCGTTTCGGCGGTCAAGGGATCCAATCAATCGTGGGCGAATTCCGATCATCGCGGTATCCAGCCACCTTGTGCTTGACTGCGCGGGAGGGTGATCGGGCCAATGTCGACATGGGTAGCAGGGCGGATGCCGTCATGTTCGTCAGGTGAGGGTGTCCTACAGGACGTAAAGCGGTGATGGTGCGGTTGACACCGTTGCGGGTGCCAATCCAAGCCAACCCGCGATATCGAAGGGGGCATCCGTTACCGTATCGCCGCTGGTGGCGGCATGAACCGGCGGGTGTTCCGGCAAATACACCCAAACTTCCTTATCGTGCTCTCCCCATGGCTTGATTGGGCGTGGTACGATGCCATAACGTTCGCTCAATTCACGGCCAACCGCTTCGCTAAGGGGTTGCGGTGCGCCGCCATAATGGATGTCGCCGGCTGGTTCGTCGCAGTCGGCGTCGGTCTTGATTTCGTCGAAAGACCACGTACGGAGGGTTTCGACTAGGTCCTGCCAATGGCTCCGCTCACGGGAATGAAGACGCAAATTGAAACCGACGCCTTTTGCCAGCAGTGCCTGCAAGCGACCATCGAGCGCGCTGGCCAGGGGCCAATGGATGACAATGTTGGCGAGGGCGAGGACCTCGCTGAGCCGTTGTTGAGCGCGATCGGTTTCGGTGTGGATGGTGATGTCCCAAAAGTCGATCGCGAATTCGTCGCCAAGGCCAAGTTGCATTGCGTTTGGGGCCAGATCGCGTTGCATATGGACGGGCGGGGTCAGCGGCTCCAAAACGAGCAGCAGCGGGTTGAGGGCATCGCGGGAAATCGCATAGCCGTGGCATGGGCCAATGTGATCGATGTCGGTTTCGTATTGCGCGGCAAAGCCTGCCTGCGCCAACGCGGCGACGATGTCTCGGCCGAATGCTTCATCAGTTGTCTTGATGGTGATGTCCATAGGCTTCTCGTTCGTGGTGGTATTGCATCGATCCCTAATCATTTCACTGCTGAGGTTATCATGTCTACAACGTCTGAACATTTACCATGTGTCGTTACCGCTACCGGTTCGCAACCGAAATTTGCTGTGATTTGGCTGCATGGACTTGGCGCCGATGGCCATGATTTTGAACCGATCGTACCGCAGCTTGGTTTACAAGATCTCGCGGTGCGTTTCATTTTTCCCCATGCGCCCATGCGACCGGTGACGATCAATGGCGGG
>CAZWQC010000194.1:0-5687 GCA_964635785.1 uncultured Ectothiorhodospiraceae bacterium | reverse complement strand
GCCGCCAGCGCCAACTCCGGCGAATCGCTTCCGGCCAGCCGGCAGATGAAATGGGCGAACTGGCGGTCGAGTTCGCGTAACGCGCCAAAGAGGACCAATCGGTCGAAATCCATTAGCCTGCCTCCGCGGCAATCGCGGCATCGAGTGCCTGGATCAGGGGCTGGGGCGGTCGATGGAAATAGACCCCGTAGTTTGGACCCTCCGCTGCGCGCATGCCGCGCAAAAACAGATAATAGACGCCACCGCAATGACAGGAGTAGTCATAACCGGGTAGGCGCTGCGCGAGCAGTCGGTGTAATGCCAAAGTGTACAGCAAAAACTGCAAATAGTAATGTTCGTGCAGCACGGCATGGGTCAGCGCGGTCGGCGCATAGGCGGTCAGGTCATCGCCCAACCAATTGGATTTATAGTCGAGGATAAAATACTGTCCTTGGTCTTCGTAGATCAGATCGATGAAGCCGCGCAGATAGCCGGTCACGGTAGCGAAATTTAAGCCCTGGATGGCCGACTCGAGACCGGGAAAGGCGTCTAGCCAATACGCTTGGATCAAATCCTTCAGTCCATCGACCGAGAATCGATCAATCGGATACTGAAACGCCATTTCCACCAAGCGATGCTGTGAACCCAAACCACGCAAGCGAAAGCCAGCCGTGTTCAACGGGGTGTCGAGTACCTGGGTGACCATCTGGGCGGCCACCGGAACCCAGTCTAGATCGAATCCGAAACGCGGCAGCGTCATCCGACACTGGGATTGGATGTCGTCCGGATCGGGATCGGTGAAATCGAGGTGCTCGAACAGACTGTGTAGGCAGGTTCCGGCACGACTGCCACGAGGGAAACCGAAGCTGTCTTTTGTCTCGGTGCGCGGTTGTCCGGCGCTCCGTTCGACCGGTTGCTCGGCGTCGTGATCGGGTACCGCGAGTGCAAAGGGATCGGCCGTACGCGCCAGTGCGGTAAAGCTGGTCGTTTGATTGTGCACCGTCAGCACCCGCGCGAAAGATCGCGCTTCGCAGGCTCGAGTGCTGTCCGCCCGGCCGTGATAGCGACCCTCATGGGGTGTGCCCTCGAGTCGATACAAAGCGCCATCGGTGTCGTCGGAAATTTCGTCCAAGCGGCCTTGTAATTGGGCGAAGGTGAGATTCTTAAACCGCGCTTGCAGGTCATTCGGCAGCGCCGGGGAGTCGTCTGTGGCGGTATGCAGCAACCAACCCAAAGGTGAGGAGCCGGCCTGGTTGATCAGCCCCCACACCAGGTAGCAACGATGCATGGCGCGCGTGATGCCAACATAGGCCAGGCGAAGACTCTCCGCCAGCTCCTCATGCTGGGCTAGGCGGTGCGCCTCCTCCCCTTGTGGCGAACCGAGATCGAGCACTGCCTGCCCAGTCTCGGGTTCGTGAAACAATAAACTGTCCTGACTTTTTTCGCTATGCAGGTGTCCATCCCAGAGGAACGGGCAAAACACCACGGGGTATTGCAACCCTTTGGATTTGTGCAAAGTCACAATTTGCACCAGATCTTCATCGCTTTCCAGACGCAACTCGGCTACGCCATCACCACTGTTGCTGCCGCCTTGGCGCATCAATGCAAGCCATTGTATCACAGCCTCGGTGCCCCCGTGCTCTGGACTTGTGTGTTGGTGCAGTAATTCGAGTAGGTGGTACAGGTTGGTCAGCCGACGTTCGCCGTCCGCCAGAGCCAGCAGACGCGCCGCCACGCCATAGTGTTGCAGAAGTTGGCGCAGCATGGGATAAATGCCGCGTTGCCGCCACTGGCGTTGGGCCTCGGCAAAATCGGTTACCACTCGTTCCAATGCGCGTTCGTCCTCGTCAAGCCGATGGAGATCATGACCATCGTAGCCGAATAACGGCGTCGCCAAGGCGGTTCGTATCAGACGCTCGTCGGTGGGATTCGACAGCGCGCGTAGCAGCCGCTCCAATGCCATGGCCTCGGTCGACGCGAAGACACTTTGGGTTGAGCGCTGAACACTGTACACACCGCGACGGCGCAATGCTATTTGTATCTTTGTGCCCTGGTGATGGGAGCGAACCAGTATTGCGATTTGTCCAGCCTGCAGCGGCTCTGCGCCAATCTTGATCTTGCCGGTCAGGGCGTCCTGTAACAGCCGCACGATCTCGTCGGCCACCCGGTCGATGGCAAGTGCCGTGGCATCGTGTTTGTTGAGCGGCGGTTTGTCTGCTGGCGGTAACAACCACACCGCCAAGCCGCCCCCGGGGATGCCATGGTCATACAGTAACGGTCGGTCATGATGGTCTGCGGCAAGGGCGGGATCGAAGAGGATCGCATCGTACACAAAGGCGCGTGTACGTTCGAAGAGCGCGTTGAATGCGCGGATCAACCTCGGTTCGGAACGCCAGTTGCGGCGTAGAGTATAACGTCGGGTGGCATCGTTGCGGGCGTTGAGATAGGCGAAGAGGTCTGCGCCACGGAAGCTGTAAATGGCTTGCTTGGGGTCACCGACCAGAAATAATGGACAGTCGCTTTGCTGGTAAATGCGGCTGAAGATTTGATATTGCAGCGGGTCGGTGTCCTGAAACTCGTCGATCAGGGCAGCACCGAAGCGCTGGCGTACCGCCTTTGCCAGCGCATCCCCACCATCACTGCACAAGGCTGCGGCCACGCGCAGCAACATGTCGTCGAAAGCCATCTGCCCAGCATGCGACTTGCGTTTGGTCAGCTCGTCGTTGAGGAAGTGTAACAACTGTCGCTGTAGATACCTAAGCGATTGCTCTATCTGCGTTGTTAAGCTGTCCCATGCCACAAGATAGGTCTGGCAAAGATCGAAAAATTCATGTTGAGGGGCCGCAGTACAATTTTTGCGCAAGGCGGCATTGAGCTCTCGGCTAGCAAACTTGGCAAAGTGCTTGAACGGCTTCAACTCGGTACCGGCGAGGAACTGTGCCATGTTCACTAGCCAGTCGCTTCGCGAAGACGCGCGGTATTTCCGGCCATCCAGGCATGGGTTGTCGAGAAAGCACGTTTTGACGCTGTCTTGGTGTTGTTGCCAGCAAACCGCCAAACGATGGCGCAGTTCATCGAGGTCGGCAAAGCCTTGATCGATGTTTCCCGGCGTTTCACCGCCAACGATGCGCAAATACGGTCGGTGCAGATGCCGCTCGACCGCGGCCAACAACTTTTCCGCATCGACGTTGCGTGACTGCAGCTCACGCAAGAGGACAGGGCTGAGGTCCTGCGCGGACAATCGCCAGAAATCAGCGAGTACTTGCTGTTTTAATTGGCTGACATCGGTGATGACCTCGACATCGAAGCGTTGGCCGCTTTCGAAAGCATTTTCCTGCAAGACCCGCTGGCAAAAACCGTGGATGGTAAAAATAGCGGCGCGATCGAAATCCAAAATGGCTCGACGCAGCCGCGACAGTGCCAGTTCCCGCTCGGGGAGTTCGGCCAAAAACAAAGCTTGGCGCAGGGTCGCATGGCTAGCGTCATGGGCGATGCTTTGCGCAGCTTCGACCAAACGTCGGCGGATACGTGCACGCAACTCGGCGGTCGCGGCTTCCGTAAACGTGACCACCAAGATGGAATCCACTGTGCGCCCTTGTTCCACGACGAGGCGCAAATACAGACCGGCGATGGTAAAGGTCTTGCCCGTGCCGGCGCTGGCCTCGATCAGGTTGATCCCATCCAGCGCAACGTCGGGAAGCCGCAAATCTTGTATCGCGGCAGGACTCATTGAGTTTCCTCCAGGTGCGCAAAAATGGGTCCAAGCAACCGTTTCGCGAACTGCTCGAACGTCTCATCAAGGACTTCAGTCTGCGGAAACGCAACCTGATAATCGAGCTTGTCGCATTCGCCAGCGGCATTGACATTTCCGTTCCAGATCGCGGCAGCCTTTGCTCTGGCTTTTTCGTGATCGTTACTTGCACCAAGCGCCTTCATGAATTCCCAGCTCGTGTTCGGGAACAGCGGTACAGGTGAGGACAACCCAGTCCAGTACACCGCCAATAAATCCCCCATCCAGATCTGGGCTTGGGGCCGAGCGATCGGCTTGAAAGTCAGGGTGCCATCACGGCTGTACCAACGGCTAAAGTAGGCCGGCGGTGTGAGATCGAACAAGTTCAACACCAGGTGTTCTGCCCAAAAACGCAGGCGTTCATTGGCCCAGGGAGAGCGAGGGAGGCAGCGATACCGCCCCTGATCGGTGATGCCTGCGAGAGTGCCGGTCAGGGTGAAGTCACCGTCACGGAAATTCAGACTCAACGTGGTTGGTCGAGCGGTGGGTCGTTGCGGAGCGACCCGGTTGGCGAACTCGGCCACATCTTGCCAAAGCTGGTCGAAGGTAACCTCGCCCCAGCAGCCATGGGGAAGCAAACCGCGCGCGCGCGTCAAACGCTTGAGGTTCTCTGCTGAGCCGTTGGCAAAACAGGTTGAAAGCATTTCTTCTTCCAATGCCAACTTGGCGAAAAAGGGTAAGGTCTGCGGTTCGTTGGCATCGAGCGCTTCGCTACCTTCGGCAATCGATAAGCGCAGCCGCTCGCGCAGGAAAAAACGGACTGGATTTTCGATAAACCGCAACAGTTGCCCGAGTTCGACGTGACGCCATTTTGCTTCCGGCTCGGGCAGCGGGGTCGGCACCAACGGCCCGGGTTGAACGTCGCCCCGTTTGCCGGCTAACTTGGCAAGCGCAGGGGAATAACTGAACAAGCCAGGTAGCCCTTGGAAATAGCGACGACTAAACGGTTGCAATGGATGGCGAACGACCAGCGCCTGGCGGATATCATCGCTGTAGCAGGTGGCGAGATAATCCAACAGCTCCTCAACCAATACCGATGGCGGTTTGTCGCTGTTGTCTCGCATATCTTGCCCGGTGTAACTCAAGTAAAGGTGATCGCGCGCGCTCATGAGCGCTTGCAGAAATGCGTAGCGATCGGACATGCGGCGGGAGAGGTCACCCGGTCGGAATGTGTCCGCCATCAGATCGAAGCCCAACGACCGAGGCTCGCGCGGCAATACGGCATCGTTCAGGCCAAGCAGACAGATCACTTTGTTGGGCACGATGCGCATCGGCGTCAACGCACAAAGGGTTACCCCCCCGGTCAAGAAGCGATGATCACTACCGGCCTGTTCGACTCGGCTGAGAAGTTCATGTTGCAGTACCTCGACCGGTAGTTCGGTGGCATAGTCCGCCAAAGTCATCGTCTCGGCCAACCCGGTGATGGCATCGCGCAACAGGCGCATTTGACTGTCTTGCTCTATAGTCGGGGCAAAGACGCGGTCGAGCACTTGATAGAGCAGAACGACCCAGTCTGCGGGCTGACGCGGTTGTTGCAATGCTTGTTGTAGTTCATAAAGGGTCTGCGCAAACGCGACAACACCGCCAACCCAATCGGCCAAACGGCCTTCGACTTCGTCGTAAGGCAGATGCCCGCCAAACAACATTCGATCCTCACCTCGCATCGCATAGCCAAGCAACAATCGATCCAGTCCGGCTCGCCAACTGTTTTGTTCCACCTTCGGTAGTCCCAACCGCGCGCGGTGTTCGCCATCGAAGCCCCAACGGATACCCACGCTGCGCAGCCACTCCACGAGACGTGGCAGTTGCGCTTCCGGTATCTCGAAACGCCGAGCCACCGCAGGAATGGTCAAAAGCTCGACCAACGTGTGCAGCTCGAAACGACTTCGAGGTAATGCCAACACTCGGAAAAACCCCG
>CAZWQC010000193.1:0-5688 GCA_964635785.1 uncultured Ectothiorhodospiraceae bacterium | reverse complement strand
GGTCACCGAGGTACTACCAGCTGTTGTTGCGGAAAGCGCTACGGCACTGCCACCAGTAAAGAAGCCTGCGGCAACCGCCCCTGTGGATTCCACTATTCTCTGCATATGCGATCCTTGAACGCGCAGGACATCGCCTGTAGTTAGGCTAGAGAATTTAACCTCCTTGATATCGATATCTTTGCCAACATCGTTGGTCAACGTGATCGTCTTCCTATCCTCACTCAGTGTTGCTGTGATGCCAGTGGTACCAGAAACGTTATTGATCGCATCCGCGACGTCACTCATGTTACCAGTCGTGGTCACCAACCCCGTGACAGCGATGCTCGCACCGGTGGAGGTATTCCGTGAGCTGGCGTTTTGTGCCGCCAGCGTGAAAGTCAACGCCCCAGCACTGCTAAGCACATCACCCACCGTATCCATACGGAGGTAGGCTTCCGTGGACGCCCGAGCTGACACACCTGTTTCAACCGTCCGGTTATTCACTAGCGTGGCAATTTCCTCTGCAGTACTATGAGCAACCAATGAACCGGATGAAATCTTCGCTTCGCCTCGTTGCCCGGAAATCGTCAGCGTTTGCGCTACAACACTATTACCCCCCCCCGTCGCACCGCCTGCAAACGCGTCCCCAGTACCGGACCCGCTACTTGCGGCGACTCCTCCGGCCGTTCCAGCAACCCCATCTAGCGAGAATCGCTTGAGATCACTCGCCCCGACGGCATTGATCGAAAACTCCAAGTCCACTCCGGCATCCGCGCCAATCTGGAACTTCGTTGACGAAAACGTCCCATCGAGCAAGTTGATACCATTGAAACCCGTCGTCCGCGCAACTCGCGTGAGTTCGCTCTTGAGTTCATTGACTTCGTCTTGTAGCTGTGCCCGGTTCGCATCCGAGTTACTACCGTTCGCCGATTGCACCGCCAGCTCACGCATCCGTTGCAAGATATTGGTTGATTCCTGCATCGCGCCTTCCGCGGTTTGGGTCATGGAAATGGCGTCGTTGCTGTTGCGCACGGCCATGTTCAACCCATTGATCTGCGCGGTCATCCGGTCAGCAATCGCAAGCCCTGCGGCGTCATCAGACGCTTGGTTGATCCGCAAACCGGACGACAACCGTTCCATCGCCTCGTTTTGCATCCGCTGGGTCATGTTGAGTTGCCGCTGTGCATTGAGCGACATTACATTCGTATTGATTACCTGTGCCATGTTGATCCCCTTATTACGCTCGATTGCACCGCCCCAGCGAGATCGACTCCCGGCAGCGGAGGACTGAACCCGACAGCGTTCACGCTGCCCTTGGTGCTTAGTATCGGCGTGCCTACGGGGAACTTGAGTGACAAAAATGCCGAAACACGCACAACCGATCGGCCATGCGCATTGGCCGACACCTGCGCTTTGCGCGCCAAAATGCCGGCAGCTGGTCCACGCCAACCCGTTCTCCGTCATCCGTTTGACGTTTACCTTCCTTCGCGCCCAGCTATACTATCGGTTCACGCGCGTAAGACGCCCCCAATAACTGCGAGACCACCGACCATGCTCCCCCTCGATCGCGTCGTTTTCAATGTCCTGCTACTCCTTTGTAGCGTGACCCCATCCCTCGCCGAGGAGATCATCAATTTCGATGAGAGTACGCGCTCTTGCATCGCTCATCATGCCAGCGATTGGGGCTATTACGGCCAAGTTTCGCTACCACTGGCCGAGCAACGCCGTAAACCCATTCTGTTGCCCAACGATTGGGGGCAACAACACCCGAGTTGTGGACGGGCTCGTCTGGCCATGCATCGGCAATCACCCGTGGAGATTCCCGCCGATCTACCTACCCAAGCAGTCCGTGACGTCGTATTCCCGAACCGGTGTCGGGCACATTTCACCATCGAACACAATTGCCATACCGTCCAAGCGACCCTGGTGACCGCGCCTCGCGAGACCGAACCGATGTTACGTGTTGGCGATCGATATTATCGGTTGCTTCAATTCCACATCCACACACCGAGCGAACACGTCTTCGACACCGGCGGACATGGCGTCACCAACTATCCCGCCGAGCTACACTTTGTGCACGCCGTCATCGACGCACGGGGGCAGTTGGATAGCTCCCACCTTGCAGTCATCGCGTTGTTCTTCGATTTCGCGCCGACACCCGAACAGGTTGACCATCTCGCCGATCTTGCGCTAACAGACATGGCCAATACCTATCAGGGCTCGGCCAGTCACGCGGTGGCCCATGCTGAGCCGGTTCGCATCGATGTTTCCAGCTTTTGGTCCGGCCACGAACACGGCTACTATCGTTACGCCGGATCGCTGACCACGCCGCCGTGCTCGGAAATTGTCGAGTGGATCGTGTTAAGCGAACCGTTGATGATCGCGACATCGACATTCCGCTTGCTTCAGGAGAAAAAACTGGACGTCGGCTTTGCCAATATCCGGCCTGCGTTCCGACCCACCCCGGCACATGAGTTGCGGCGCCACAACTAAACCCATCACTTCTGCCAAAAGGCAGGCATGAACAAGACGAGCAGGGTAAATATTTCCAGCCGCCCGAGCAACATGGCAAGGCACAAAATCAATTTGGCGGGATCGTTCAATCCCGCGTAGTGACTGCCGACTTCGCCAAGCCCGGGACCGAGATTATTCATGGACGCGGCCACCGCCGAAAAGGCCGTGATTTGATCGAGCCCGGTCGCCATCAAGGCAAGCAGCATGAGCACGAACACAGCCACATAGGCCGAGAAAAACCCCCAGACCGCGTCGATGACGCGGTCTGGCAAGCCTTTGCCGTTGATCTTGACCACCATTGTCGAACGCGGATGCACCAACCGCCGCAACTCCCGAATACCTTGCTTATAGAGCAACAAAATTCGGATGACTTTGATACCGCCACCAGTGGAGCCGGCACACCCCCCCACAAAGGAGGCGAACAGCAATAGCACCGGCAGAAATCCCGGCCAAGTATGGTATTCGGCTGTCGTGAATCCGGTCGTCGTGCCGATCGAGACCGCCTGGAAGACCCCATGATGTATCGCCGCAAAACCGGTCGGGTAAAGGTCGCTAAGATAGAGATAGCCACCGACCAGCAAGGCGACACCCAAGACAATGACGAGATAGGCGCGAAACTCCGAATCGAGCCAATACAACCGCACATCCAATCGACGCAGCGCCAAAAAATGCAGACCGAAATTCGCTCCCGCAATCAGCATGAACAACACCGCCACCGCTTCGATCAATGCCGAATCGAAATAGCCTATACTCGCGTCGTGGGTCGAGAAACCACCAATCGCGATGGTGGCAAACGCATGCGCACAGGCATCGAAGGCATCCATGCCAGCGATCCAATAAGCCAGGCCGCAAAGCACCGTGATCGCCACATAGAAATACCATAGTGCTTTGGCAGTTTCGGTAATCCGCGGCGTTAACTTCGTATCTTTTAATGGTCCTGGCGTTTCCGCGCGATAGAGCTGCATGCCACCCACCCCGAGCATCGGCAAAATCGCGACCGCCAGCACGATGATTCCCATCCCGCCCAACCATTGCAGTTGCTGCCGATAAAACAAGATCGACTTGGGAAGATCATCGAGCCCGATAATCACCGTTGCACCGGTGGTGGTCAAACCCGATATCGACTCAAACATCGCATCGACGAAATCAATCGCCGGCCGGTCGGCGATAAACAGCGGCACCCCGCCCGCACTACCGAGCACCGTCCAGAACAACACCACCACAACGAAACCATCACGAACCCGCAGTTCGCGATTTTCTCTGCGAACCGGCCACCACAGTAGGAAACCGATACCCAGAATAATGATCCCGGCATCGAGGAACGCATTGACAGTCGGTTCGCCATAAACCAGCGCCAGGACAATCGATGGCACGACCGTGATGCTAAACAGCATCAACAACAAGCCGAGAATGCGTACAACAACCGTGACACGCATGGCTTAAAGATATGTCACGCTGACTTGGAAAACACGTTCCACTTCCGGAATCCGACGCCGATCGACGACAAAGAGAATGACATGGTCCTCGGATTCGATACGGGTATCATGATGGGCGATCAGCACTTGTTCCCCACGAACGATGGCACCAATGGTGGTCAAAGGCGGTAGTTTGATCTCGTCGACGCGTTTACCGACCACCTTGGAGGTCCGCGCATCGCCGTGCGCCACCGCTTCGATCGCCTCAGCCGCACCGCGCCGCAACGAGTGCACCGCAACGACATCCCCGCGTCGAACATGGGTCAGTAACGCCCCGATCGTGACTTGTTGGGGCGAGATGGCAATGTCGATGGCATGGTTTTCGACCAAATCGACGTAGCTGCGTCGGTTGACGATCGACATCACTTTTCGTGCGCCGCATTTTTTTGCCAGCATCGCGGATAAGATGTTGGTCTCGTCTTCGTTGGTCAGCGCACAAAACACATCGGTCGATTCGATGTTTTCATCCACCAAAAGCTCGGCGTCGGCCGCATCGCCATGCAGCACGATGGCACGGTTCAAGGTTTCGGACAATTCCCGCGCGCGCGCCTTGCTTCGTTCGATCAACTTGACTTGAAAACCCGACTCCAATCGATTCGCCAGGGCAAGACCGATATGTCCGCCACCGGCAAGCATCACCCGGCGATTCTTCCGATCGAGCCGACGCAATTCACTGGTGACCGCCTGAATGTTCTCCGTGGCGGCAATAAAGAAAACCTCGTCATCGGCTTCAATCACCGTATGCCCTTCGGGAATGATCGCACGCCCACGCCGATAAATCGCCGCCACTCGGGTTTCCACTTTCGGCATGTGCATGCGGATGGCACGCAATTCATGTCCGACCAACGGTCCGCCATAGTGCGCTGTCGCCGCGACGAGCTGGACTTTGCCTTGCGCGAACTCAAGCACTTGCAAGGCCCCGGGATGTTCGATCAAACGCTGGATGTGGTCCGTAACCAGCTGCTCCGGGCTGATCGTATAGTCGATTGGCAAGGCATCTTGTTTGAAGAGCTTAATGTGGGAGAGGTAATCCGCCGCACGGACTCGGGCGATTTTGGTCGGCGTATGAAACAGCGTGTAAGCCACTTGACACGCCACCATATTGGTTTCGTCACTATTGGTGACGGCAATGATCATATCAGCATCCGCACCACCAGCTTGCGCCAACACCGAGGGATGCGCACCATGGCCGAGCACCGTGCGCAGGTCCAAACGATCTTGCAGCATTTGCAAGATATCGGCCCGCTGATCGACCACGGTGATATCGTTGGCTTCCGAGGCCAAATTCTCGGCGACCGAACTACCGACTTGGCCGGCCCCTAGGATAATGATCTTCATTCGGTTGTCACCGCCGAGGCCATGACGTTGGCCAAATGGCCGCAACACATCCGCCAAGCGACGCCTTTGACTGCCCTACCCTGCCTGCCCAACACCACGGGAGTTTGTCGCGTTCCTGGCTGCAAGCCTGCGCCAGGCAACGATCGCAAGCTAGCTGTCGCGCTTGCGTAAGCAGGCATAATAGAAACCGTCCATTTCGGCATCGCCGGGCAGAATCTGCCGCCCCCAGGTCGAGTCACGCCATTGCCCCACCGGCAAGGCTTCTAGTGCAGCCGTTGGCGTAGCGCCAAGGAACGTTGCGATGACCTCGTCGTTCTCTTCCGGCAAAATCGAACACGTACAATAGAGAAACCGCCCCCCCGGCGTCAGCGCCGGCCAAAGC
>CAZWQC010000192.1:0-5698 GCA_964635785.1 uncultured Ectothiorhodospiraceae bacterium | reverse complement strand
AAAAGATTTTGCAAGACGCGCAAAATGACGCCGAGGGGCATGGTCTGCGGCAGCAAGTTCTCGACCAGCTTCGGTTGGCTGCTCGCCAGCCGATCGAGCAATTGCTGAACCTCATCGTGACCGAGCAATTCATCGGCATGATCCTGCAACACCTGCGACAGATGCGTCGCCACCACCGTACTGGCATCGACCACGGTGTACCCCAGGGTTTGTGCTTGCTCGCGCTGGCTCGCATCGATCCAAATGGCATCCAGGCCAAAGGTCGGGTCTTTCGTGGCTGTTCCCTTCAATTCCCCGTACACCTGGCCTGGGTTGATGGCCAGATCCTGGGTCGGAAACACTTCCGCCTCACCCATGGTGACGCCATGCAAACTGATCCGATAGGCGTTAGGCGCCAAATCGAGGTTGTCGCGGATATGCACCGGCTGCACCAAAAACCCCAACTCCTGCGACAGTTTTTTGCGTACCCCCTTGATCCGCGACATCAACTGCCCGTCTTGATTACGGTCGACCAACGGGATCAACCGATACCCCACCTCCAAACCAACGATATCGACTTGGCCGACATCCGACCAGGACAACTCGCGGGCTTCTTGCGCCGGCGCCGATTGCGCCTCCGGGGCCACTACCGGAGCCTCGATCGCCCGTTGTTGGCGTTTTTGAATGGCCCATGCGCCCCAACCTGCCAACGCAGCAAGCGTCAGAAAAATCAAGTTCGGCATCCCCGGGACTAACCCTAAGCTGCCGATGATCGCTGCCGTCACCGCCAAGGCTTGAGGCTTGCTGAACAGCTGCTCCATGACTTGCGCGCCAACGTCTTGGTCGGTCTCGCCAGAAACGCGGGTGACGATGATGGCGGCAGCGGTGGACAACACCAAGGATGGAATCTGCGCCACCAAACCATCGCCAATCGTCAGCAACGTATAGTTGTGCATGGCATCCTCGAACCCCATGCCATGCTGTCCCATGCCTACTGCCAGCCCGCCGATAATGTTGATCAGCAAAATCAAGATCCCGGCGGTCGCATCACCCCGCACAAACTTGCTCGCACCGTCCATGGCCCCAAAAAAGTCGGCCTCGCGGCGGGTTTCGATTCGACGTTGTTGCGCTTCTTCCTGCGTGATCATGCCCGCGCTCAAATCCGCATCGATCGCCATTTGTTTGCCAGGCATGGCATCCAGCGTGAACCGAGCGTTGACCTCGGCGATCCGCCCGGCGCCCTTGGTCACCACGACGAAATTGATAATGATCAACACGGTGAACACCACCAAGCCCACCGCGTAATTGCCCCCAATGACGAATTCACCGAATGCCTCGATCACCTGCCCCGCCGCATCGGTGCCTTCATGCCCCTCCAACAACACCACTCGAGTCGAAGCCACGTTCAAGGACAACCGCAACAACGTCGCCAACAGAATCACCGTCGGAAACACAGCGAAATCCAGCGCACGCACCATGTATACCGTGACCAGCAAGACCACCAACGAGAACGCGATGTTGAACGTAAAGAACACGTCCAACAGCAATGCCGGCAGTGGCAACACCATCATGGCCAACATGCTGACGACCAGCAATGGCGCGCCCAAACCGGCTCGCGCCACGCCCTGCAAATTCGATAAAAGCGTTGCGGTATTCATGCGTCAAAAAAGCGCCGTTATGCAGCCGGAGTACCGCTCGTCACGTCCCTGCGGACATCGTGCAGCACCGACTTGAGTTGATCCACTCAAGGCCAACCGCTGCACGATCGCCATCGACAACGTCACCCGGATCGTTCCAGCTTGGCCAAAGGAATAATACTGCATGCTTGCAAAACTTCTCGGAGCCTTGAGTTCCAGTACTCCGTGAACTACGTTTGCTCGTCAAGCGATGGGACTTCGGTAACTTTTGCAAAAATCTATACAATGCGCATGCCAAGCCCGAGGCACGAAACAATGCCACGCGGCAACGGAAAGGCCTCGCCAGTCCCAGCGATCACTCGATCGCGACATGCGGCGAAACCACCCGATCGACGTCGCTAAGGTCACTCATGCTCAAGGATCGAACGCCCGAGCACAACCGCCGGTGCCGCGAATCGCGTAAAGACCTAACGGGGCAGCGGCTCACCAAAGCCTGCCATCGATCGCGCACCACGCGACGCAATACACACTGTCGACACCTGGCTTGCCACTTAAACTCATCGATCATGGTCAAGGTGCAGCATGATCTACAACGATGGCTTATCGCGTTGTGCCAATAGCCGCTTGAGCCGGGCCAGTTCCCGCTCCATGGTATCCACCCGACGTTCCGCTGCCAGTCGTTTTGCCGCTTCGGCCGGATCGACATCGTCTTCGATGACGATAGGTGAGTTATCGGCAGTGCCTTTCCGGGCGTGTTCAAAGACTAGGTTCATGGCCTAACTCCTGGTCAAAGGTCATATCCGTCCAATCATACCCGTCGTCGCCAGCGATAGGGCGATTCAAACAAAGAGCGGCCGTGGTTGCGATTGCGCTGGTTTAACGGTGCGGTAAAAACCGTGGGATCGTGAGGATGTTAGCGAGTACGGCAAGATGTTCACCGGGCCGGGCACTATCCCGGTCACGTGCGACAGAATTGTCCAAGTGGTTTGGTCAAGGTTGACGTTTACGGTAAACCTTGGGCTGTGGCGGTCCTTGGTCGGTCGCTCGAACTTGATGCAACCCATTGAACTAGCTAATGATGTTCTGTCCGACGGAATCGCCGGGAATGGTTGGCCCGGTCGTTGCTTTTCTCGCTCGACCAAAGCGATGTTGCGACGAGGGAGAACCAGCCATGTACGCGTCCCACACTTATACTTTTGAAATTGACTCTAACGCTGATTTTGAGCAGATGATTGAACTCTGGGGAGAACGAGTCGTTAGAGTCGAGAACGACCTGCGCCAACTCGTTGTGAGTACCCCGAGCCTACACGACAGTTTGTTCTGGTCACTGTACGGCATTACCAAGCCCCTATCCACGGCGGCGGCGTACTCCGGACGTCGCTACGGGGAACTCAACTAGCAGCGTCGTTACCTTCCGTCCCCATGCCCCGTTGGGGACGGCTCGCTGTTCACGTTCACTCGTTTTAGTGACCAAGACCTCCCAGGCTAGCGACCGCGTGATACCCATCTTAGGTTCACTGCCAAACCAATGTCGAGCAAGCACAGGCAACGACCGCCACGTCTGACTTGCGGTTCCTCGATACAATCTGTTTTCACCACGGCATTTTGGATTGATCGACCGGTTCTATCGTGCGGTTGCAAGCCGGCCTTACGATCTAACGTTGTCGATCAAGCGTTCGTGCTGGAAAACTCGCTTCGCGCGGATCGTCGCCGTTGGCCGAGTATAAAACATGCGCGAGCATGATGTCGGCGGCGCAAACCTGCTCCCACCGCATGCTCGCGACCGTCAAGTACAGCCGCAAGGACACTGGCAACATGTTGGCACTCCGTGCGAGACGCCTGCCGATCCGAACTGGCAAGGTATCTGACGACTTTGTCGCCGCAGCAGAACAAATGATAGCGATGATCGCTTTATCCATTGATCAGTGCGGCGCGAATACATTGCAATACGCCATAGTCGTATTGACCTTCGAAGGCATCGAAGACGGGTTTGAGCGACATAGCCATCTCGCGGGGCAGTGCCGCAAACGAATGGCGAATGGCGGCGAGTTCTGCCTCACTCAATTGCACGACATTGCCGAGTGCGAGTTCGCCTACTTCGATACATCGGGCGAGATGGTTATAAATGGTTCCCATCTTAAAGCCCCGTTGCTCCGCGATTTCGCGCACCGATGCCCCTCCCCGAAACATCGCCAGTGTCACCAACTCACTATCAATCAGCCCACGGCGATCGCTCGAATCACCGGTCGAATGACGCAACGATTTCTCCGGCAATGGCGGAACCTTCGCCGGACGCCCATACTGGGTTTCATGGGCCACCAATTCGGCGAGAAACGCGTCGCCGAAACGGTCGAGTTTGAATGCGCCAATGCCGGTCAAGTTGCCCAATTCCGCCATGGTCCGTGGACGGTAGGTCACCATCTCTTGCAATGTGGCATCGCCAAAAACCATGTACGGCGCCAACCCCAAGGTTTCCGCCAAGGTTCGACGGCGTTGGCGCAATCGTTCCCAGAGTGCCACGGCTTCCGGATCGGTTGGCACGACCACATTGACCGAGCGCTCGGTGCTATGCCTGCCGGTTCGCTCGGCGTCTTGCCTGAACGACACCGCCTGCTCCCCACGCAAGATCGGGCGGCTTGCCTGCGTCAACCTGAGCGCACCGTGCCCCTCGACGTCCACTTCGACAAAACCGGCCGCAACCAATTGCCGATACACCGATTTCCATTGGTCCACCGTCCACTCTTTGCCAATGCCGTAGGTACTGATCCGATCGTGACCGAACCGCTGCATCCGCTCGGTCCGCTTACCGGTCAGCACATCGGCCAAATGAGCAACACCAAAACGCTGACCTGTCCGATAGATACACGACAAGGCTTTTTGCGCAGCAACGGTGCCATCCCAAGTCGCCACCGGCATCAGACAAGTGTCACAATTGCCGCACGGCTCGGCGAGTGCTTCGCCGAAATAGCGCAGCAGCACCCGGCGACGGCATTCCGTTGTTTCACACAGGCCAACCAGCGCGTTGAGTTTATGCAGCTCGATTTGTTTAAACCGCGCTTCGGCATCGGAATCCTGAATAATGCGCTGCATCATAACGACATCGGACAGCCCGTAGATCAGCCAGGCGTCCGCCGGTAACCCGTCGCGCCCGGCCCGGCCAGTTTCCTGATAATAGGCCTCCACACTTTTCGGCAGGTCCAGATGGGCCACGAAACGAACATCGGGCTTGTCGATGCCCATGCCAAACGCGATCGTCGCCACGATAATGATCCCCTCTGCACGCAAAAACTCGGTCTGATTCGCTGTGCGCTCCTCGGCCGACATGCCCGCGTGATACGGCAAGGCTGAAAATCCCTGCGCTCTCAGGAACGCCGCGGTGTCGTCCACCCGCTTGCGCGACAGGCAGTAGACAATACCGGCATCGCGCGGATGTTCGGTCTGAAGAAAATGCAACAATTGCTGGCGCGGCCGCTGCTTCTGGCCGATCCGATAGCGAATGTTCGGTCGATCGAAACTGGCGATGAACTGCTTGGCAGAGGCGAGCTGCAAGCGGGCAATGATTTCGTTGCGGGTGGGCGCATCGGCGGTCGCGGTCAGGGCGATCCGCGGGATATCGGGCCAGCGCTGTTGGAGGCGATCGAGTCGAACGTATTCCGGACGAAAATCATGGCCCCATTGGGAAACGCAGTGCGCTTCGTCGATCGCAAATAGCGCGATGCGGGTTCGGTCGAGCAAATCCAAGAAACGTTCGGTCAACAACCGTTCCGGTGCCACGTAGAGCAAATCCAATTCGTTCGTCAGCAGGGCTCGTTGCACCGCGTTTTGCTCGGCAGCTGCCAACGTGGAGTTGAGAAACGCCGCCCGCACACCAAGCTGGCGCAACGCCGCCACTTGGTCCTGCATCAACGCGATCAACGGTGACACCACGATCGCCGTGCCGTCGCGTATCAGGGCCGGGATCTGATAGCACAAGGACTTGCCACCACCGGTCGGCATCAAGACCAAGGCATCACCGCCGCCTGCCACGTGTTCGATAATCGCTTGCTGCGCTCCACGAAAGCGCGTGTAGCCGAAAACTCGAG
>CAZWQC010000191.1:0-5715 GCA_964635785.1 uncultured Ectothiorhodospiraceae bacterium | reverse complement strand
GATACCGCGAATGTCATAGGTGCGGAAAATGCTGGGATCAGGCCGTATCACAGAGATTCTCCCGGTGGAATCGATGGTGTTGGCAGCGAATTCGGTTGGCCGTCCAGCGGCGTTGGGTTGTGGCGGTGCTGTCGTGGGCGCCGTCGACGTTTGCGTGGAGTTGGTTGGGTTGGCGCAGTGGTTGGTTCGCGGACGTCACCGACGCATTGGCTAGGCGATGCGGTTGGTGATGTGGTGTCGGTGGCGTTGAATGCCGCGGGCGAATCGTTTGCCGTTGGGTTTTGCCCGGAATCCATCGGCGGTTTGCGTTGCGGCGGTTGGCTGCGTTTGCTGGCTTCGGCACGAGGGTGGCGAGTTGGCTGACTTGCGCGGTTAAACGCAGATTTGGCAGGCCGTTGCGGGACAACCAACAATGCCGGATCGATGGTCAACGCGGGTAGCTTGTGGCCTACGAATTGCTCGATCTCGGGTAAGGAGAACGCGGTATCTTCGCAAGCGAAGCTGATCGCCATGCCGGCAGCGCCGGCCCTTGCCGTGCGGCCGATGCGATGGACGTAATCCTCGGCAGTTTGCGGTAGGTCGAAATTGAAAACGTGGCTGACATCCGGGATGTGCAGACCGCGCGAGGCAACGTCGGTGGCTACCATCACCGCCAATTCACCGTTGGAGAAGGTCTCGATCAAGTGTTGCCGCTTACGTTGGGGGACATCGCCGGATAGCGACCCAGCACTGACCCGATTCGCCTCGAGGTAGGTCAGGACGGTTTCTGTGGCATGCTTGGTGTTGGCGAAAACGATCGCTCGGTCGGGTTGATGGTGCTCAATTAAGCCGAGCAGCAGCGGGATCTTTTCCTCATTGGCCGGATAGTAGACCAGTTCGCTGATGCGTTCGACCGCGACTTGGCCTGCCTCGGTGCTGACCAAAACCGGGTTGTTCATGTGCTCATAAGCCAGTTCGGTGACCCGATAGGACAACGTCGCCGAGAACAACATACTCAATCGTCGGTGAGGTGGCGGCATGCGCCGAAAGAGGTAACGCACGTCGCGAATAAAACCGAGATCGAACATGCGGTCTGCCTCATCGAGTACCACCGCAGTGAGTGCGTTGAAATCGAAGACGCCTTGCTTGTAAAAATCGATCAAGCGGCCGGGGGTTCCAATCAGAACGTCGACACCGTTCGACAGATGCCGACGTTGCTTTTCATAGTCGGTGCCGCCAAACGCGACGCCAAAACGCAGATCGGCGGTTTGTCCAAGGAGTAGAGCGTCCTTGTGAATCTGTTGCACGAGCTCTCGGGTTGGGGCGAGGATCAATGCGCGTGGTTGACGGGTCTCGTCTGCCGCCGGTTCGCGGAGCAGCCGCGTCAACAGCGCGATCAAAAAAGCAGCGGTCTTGCCGGTGCCGGTTTGTGCCTGACCCGCGACGTCCTGACCGCGCAACAGGGTTGGTAGCGCTTTGGCTTGGATCGGGGTACATTGCGTGAACCCCGCCGCAGCGAGTCCTTGGTTCAGCGGTTCGGGCAGATCGAGAGTGGTGAACGTGATGGTGGTTTCAGAAGTGGGCATGGGACTCCAATACGGTGAGACACCGGGTGGGCTCAATGTAAAAAGACGATGTGGTATTCATGAATCGGTGTAGTAGACTTGAAACATCGTGCGATACCGGCGGAGAATAGCACCGCTAACAACGGAACGAGCCGGCGTTGCTGTCCGTCGAGTGCTCGCCAATCCGTTTTTCTCATCGTCTTACTTTTATCAGTTATTGGATCGGAGGTCCATCGAAGTGAGCAATCGCATTGCCATTGTTACCGACGATACGTTCGAGAACGAGGTCTTGAAGTCCGATGTCCCGGTGTTGGTAGACTACTGGGCAGAATGGTGCAATCCGTGCAAAGCCATTGCGCCAGCTTTGAATGAAATCGCCGAGGAGTACGGTGACAAGCTCCGGGTCGCTAAGTTGAACATCGACGAAAACCCAGCTACGCCACCCAAGTACGGTGTTCGGGGCATTCCGACACTGATGCTGTTTTCCGGAGGTCAAGTCGAAGCGACGAAAGTCGGTGCCCTTTCGAAATCGCAGTTGACCGCGTTTATTGACCAAAACATTTGATTCGTGCGTCCAATGCTGCGGGGTCCAGTCAAGCGTGCGCGCAAAGACTGGGCCTGATCGTTCAATAGATGTTACAGTCCGGTGACAGGGTGCGCCTGGCTGTGTGTTCCGCTTTTCGGCCCCCCCTGTTTGATCGAACCGAAACCGGCTGGCGTATCGCCAAGACCCACCTAATGCTTCACCGCACTCCGCCGTTTTGGGCGTTTTCCCCTCTAACCAGCTACTTACGATAACGAAATGAACCTAACCGAACTCAAACAAACCCCCGTCCCGACGTTGATCGAGACCGCCCAAACCATGGGTTTGGAAGGGGTAGCGCGTAACCGCAAGCAAGACATCATCTTTGCGCTGTTAAAAGCTCACGCCAAGAGCGGCGAAGATATCTTCGGCGACGGTGTGTTGGAGATACTGCAAGATGGCTTTGGTTTTCTGCGTTCCTCGAATAGCTCCTACCTCGCCGGTCCCGATGACATCTACGTGTCCCCAAGTCAGATTCGCCGCTTCGGGTTGCGTACGGGCGATACGGTGTCGGGCAAGATTCGTCCACCCAAAGACAGCGAGCGTTATTTCGCCCTGCTCAAAGTCGACAATATCAACTACGAATCGCCAGAAAGCGCCAAACACAAAGTCTTGTTCGAAAACTTGACCCCGTTGCATGCCATGGAACGGATGGTGATGGAGCGAGGCAACGGTAGCACCGAGGACATCACCGCACGGATGATCGATATCGTCTCGCCGATTGGAAAGGGCCAGCGTGGCTTGATCGTTTCCCCACCGAAAGCGGGCAAGACCATGATGTTGCAAAACATTGCCCAAAGCATTGCGGCCAATCAGCCGGAGTGTTATCTCATTGTTTTGCTCATCGACGAGCGGCCCGAGGAGGTGACCGAAATGGAACGGATGGTTCAAGGCGAGGTGGTATCGAGCACTTTCGATGAACCGGCGGCTCGGCATGTGCAAGTGGCCGAGATGGTGATCGAAAAGGCCAAACGTCTCGTGGAACACCGCATCGATGTGGTCATCCTGTTGGACTCGATTACCCGTTTAGCACGTGCCTACAATACGGTTGTGCCAGCCTCGGGAAAAGTGCTGACGGGTGGGGTTGACGCCAATGCCTTGCACCGGCCGAAACGATTCTTCGGTGCTGCGCGAAATGTCGAGGAAGGTGGCAGCCTGACCATTGTCGCGACCGCTTTGATCGATACGGGATCGAAGATGGACGAAGTGATTTATGAGGAGTTCAAGGGAACCGGCAACCTCGAACTCCACCTCGATCGGCGCATCGCGGAACGCCGGATTTATCCGGCGATCAACGTCAACCGCTCTGGAACCCGTCGGGAAGAGCTGCTCGTCGACCACGACGAACTACAAAAAATGTGGGTGTTGCGAAAATTCCTCAATCAAATGGACGAGCTTGATGCCATCGAATTCGTCATCAAGCGCCTGCAATCGACGCGCACCAACAATGAGTTCTTCGACGCGATGAAGCGATCTTGAGCCGATAGCCCCGTTTCCCTCGTTGTTTTTTGTTGGTCATGGCAAAGGTGGTCATGCTCACGCGGTCGGCGGCATGACATGCGCTGCCGATTGAATTCGTCAATGTGCATGAGCCAGGTGCCATGAGCGTCGGTTTGTAGCGAATTAGTCTCGGGTTTGTTTCGGTGCGCGTAGCACAATCTCCTCGACTTCGGTCAAGAACCGGTTGCGCAGATCGGGGTTTGGTACAAGGCATTGGTCCTGTTGGCCAAACCATCGGTAGCGGTGGTTGGCGATGTAGGTGTAGACGGCATCACGCAGTCGAATCGGCAGGAACCGGAACGCGCTTAAACCTCGCCAGATTCCATCCAATTGTTGTGCGATCTCAATGGCAGCGGCGCTTTTCTTGTATACTTGTCCGTCAAGCAACAGGACAATGCTGCCCTCGGCAATGGCATCGATGGCATATCGTTTTTGCAGTTCTCTGCCAACGACAGACTGTGCCGCGGCGAAACGAAACCGTGCGCTTCGGTCACGCTTGATAATGAATTGTACCGAGGTGGTGCACAGGTGGCAGACCCCGTCGAAGATAATAATCGGGTGATCCATGGGTTATCTCATTCGGACTCCTAGGTCCGGCTTGGGAAAAAGGATTGGTCAAATGCAGGAATGCACAATGCAAGTCGACCGTGTCGTGTCGCCCGACGGCTTCGTCGTTCGGGGCGAGCCATTGCGTCATGCGGTCATGGCCCTCGACACGCAGTGTGGTCGGCAATTTCCGGTTCGAACTTGAACTCACTGGCGACCGAATAGTCACACAAGGCCTCTGCCCGGATCGAATGGACCCACACGTCGCTGAGCCGATCGTGTTCGATGAGCGTCTTGACGAAGGCAATGGCCTGCATTTGTTTGATCAGGCAATCCGTAAATCAGACAACGCTAGGCGTGCCCGCGTCGGTCCACCGATCGGCAAACGGTCGGCTAAGCGAAGTCGCACGCAGTCAGGGTGCCCGCGCTGGTGGCGCAGATTCCCTGGATGGCCAAGCGACCGTCCTCGAGAAGTTTGTCCACGACGCCCCTGGCGAGAGCACACTGGGCGCCGCTCCGAACTGCCTAGTTGACTGTTTTTTTACTGTTGCCATGTCAACAACTCGTTAAGGTTGCTGGTTTCGCTCGCCTCGACAGCGACCGTGGTTGGGTTTTAGATCATCAAGGTCGCTCATGGTGATCACCCGACGTCTTGGCGTTTCGTTAGGCCGCAGCATGTCGCGGTGACTCTCGCAAAGGCGGATGGGTAGCGCACCCGAAGTCATGACTGATCCTTAAGGCTCGTCTCATGGGATATGCGCGAAATCTGTCCTGTCGAGGCGTTAAGGCCAAGGAAAACTTTTCTGCTATTGTGTACCCGCAAGAAACGCTAACCAAAAATCGCAATCTTGCTGCTTTAACTGAAATCCCGCAGCTGGCTCGCCGGCGAGACTGAGATACGCTTCGCTACTCGGCTCAAAGGGAGGCCAATTAAGGATCGCGGCGTCATTGGGGTCACCGGTCGCCGCAAACTGTGACCACAAGGTCCGCATGATGGTTTCGGTGGCGCGGTCTGTGTCACTGGCGGGAAAAGCGCGACCGGACATATGTTGAAACAGATACAGCAACTCAGAGGTGTGGTAGACACCATAGCCTAAGCGGGCTTCGGGCATTAGCCGTTGCCGGAACCGGTAAACATAGGTCAAGATACCAGCACGCGATGCGATACGTGCGAATTCGCGATATGGGCAGGTCACGTTCTTATCGCTCATCAGCGTCACGTACGCTTCATGTGCTGAGTTGAATCGCGACACGGGGTATTGAGCGAGGACCTCGGCGGCGCGATCGGCGCCGAATGTTGCCGCAAGTGCTTCGGGATAGCCCGCATCGGTTAAGCCAGCCCAGCGGTGGGAGTACTCGTCTTCCAGGTTACCGAGGAGCATGGGTAGACCGGCATGATCCCCTCGTGCAATCAGATCGCGGGGTTGACCCAAGACAACGTGGCCATCGACTATCGGACGGAATGCGCCGGCTGCCAATCCCAGTGGTTGTGCGGCGTCGGCCAACACAAGAGCCTCGCCTGCGATTGCCCGCAGGCAAGCC
>CAZWQC010000190.1:3362-5778 GCA_964635785.1 uncultured Ectothiorhodospiraceae bacterium | reverse complement strand
CGCGGTTCCGGCCTATTTGTATCTCATGGGTCATGCCAGCCTCGGGGTGACCGGACAAAATTTCCGGCTGGAATTGTCGACACCGGCGAATGCGTAATCGATAACGAAACCGATGCGCTGGCGGATGTCCTTACCCATACCGCAAACCGGTTGGCTAGACGAAGGGGACTGGCGGTGTCGCATCGGCGAAGCCATTGACCATCGCCAGGCTACCCAGACCGCCTGGCTCGGGATCGACGCAAAGACACACATGAATCGGCTGCACGATTTAGCCCCGTGCTCGCCTGGCTCGATGATGACTTGTTGCAACCAACGCCCCCCGAACTTGATGACATCCCAAAAAAGCGCTCGCACTAACCGAATCCGCCAAAAACATGCCACCCGGGGTTGTCAAGGGCACCCAACCGACATAGACTCGAGGTTCAGCTCTAACCGACGATGTCAATCCAATGTTCCTACGCAACGTACAGTCGGCCCGTTCGACCCGCCGGGAAAACCTGCGTTGCTCCCTTATGGTCTTGCGCCTTGCTCTGCGACTGCCGCGCTTGCGCGGCTGACTGGTACGACACCCTGGCGAGGGGAAACGCATTTCGTCTGCCATTTCAACCGTTGCTACGGTTGCGATCTCGCTTCCGTGATCGGCAATCTCCCATCAAACACCGACGAGTACCTTCATCATGGCGCCATCCAACAAGTTATTTATTTTTGATACCACCTTGCGTGACGGCGAGCAGAGCCCCGGCGCATCCATGACCCGGGAAGAAAAAGTGCGCATTGCCAAAGCACTCGAGCGCATGCGGGTCGACATCATCGAGGCCGGCTTTCCGGCCGCATCGCCCGGGGATTTCGAAGCCGTTAAAGCCGTTGCAACCGCAATCAAGGAAAGTACGGTATGTGCCCTCGCCCGGGCCACCGACAGCGATATCGATCGCGCCGGCGCGGCCATCGAGCCGGCCACATCCGGGCGGATTCACACCTTTATCGCGACCTCGCCGATCCACATGGCACATAAGCTGCGCATGCAACCCGACCAAGTCGTTGAACGCGCCGTGGCTGGCGTCAAACGGGCCCGGCAGTATACCGACAACGTGGAGTTCTCCGCCGAGGATGCCGGTCGCTCGGAGTTCGAGTTCTTGTGCCGAATCATCGAGGCTGCCATTTTGGCTGGGGCGCGAACCATCAACATCCCCGACACGGTTGGCTACAACATTCCCAATCAGTTCGGCGATTTGATTCGGCGTCTGCGCGAAACCGTACCCAATGCCGACCAAGCCGTGTTCTCCGTGCATTGCCACAACGACTTGGGATTGGCCGTGGGCAACTCCTTGGCGGCGGTTCTCAATGGCGCACGCCAAGTCGAATGCACCATCAATGGCTTGGGCGAACGCGCCGGCAATGCCAGTTTAGAGGAAATCGTCATGGCTGTGCGCACGCGCCAGGACATCTTCACCTGCGATACGACATTAGATACCACGCATATTGTACCCACCTCTCGCTTGGTCACCAGTATCACCGGTTTTCCCGTGCAACCGAACAAAGCCATTGTCGGGGCCAACGCATTCGCCCATGAATCCGGCATTCATCAAGACGGCGTACTCAAACAACGCGAAACGTATGAAATCATGCGCGCAGAGGACGTCGGCTGGGCACAGAACCGCATCGTTTTGGGTAAGCACTCCGGCCGCAACGCTTTTCGCACCCGGTTGAAGGAATTGGGGATCGACTTCGAGTCAGTGGAAACCCTCAATCTGGCGTTTACTCGGTTCAAGGAGTTGGCCGACAAGAAACACGAGATATACGACGAAGATCTTCAGTCACTGGTCTCGGAAACAGCCATTGAGACGGAAAACGAACGCTTTCACCTAATACATTTACATGTTTGTTCGGAAACCGGCAAGAAACCCGTGGCGCAGGTTAAGATCAGTCTCGACGGCGAAGACAAATCCGGCCAAGCGGAAGGTGGCGGTCCTGTCGATGCAGCCCTGAAAGCCATTGACAGCCTCATCGAAAGCGGTACGACATTGCTGTTGTATTCGGTCAATGCCATCACGACGGGTACGGATGCACAAGGTGAAGTCACCGTCCGATTGGAAAAAGGCGGACGGGTCGTCAATGGACAAGGGGCGGACACCGATATCGTGATTGCCTCGGCGATGGCCTTCTTGCATGCCCTGAACAAACTGCTCGGTCGAGGCGAACGCGCCCATCCGCAGCTTGCTGACGTGTAATCGTCCATGGCCTTGACTGCGCAACAGCTCGCCTGCCTAAAAGCGATGGACATTACCGTCTGGGCACGGCGAGAAAACGCTGCGTTAGCACACTCAACCGCCACAGTGGACAAGGTTGCAAACGATTCCGTTACGACCGATTCGGCAAACCGTCCAACAGCAATGACGAGCGAGCGAGCCGCTTCCCA
>CAZWQC010000190.1:0-3352 GCA_964635785.1 uncultured Ectothiorhodospiraceae bacterium | reverse complement strand
GAAGCCGGTTTGCGCCCGGGCACTGAGCGCCCATCTGCCCACGGATCCTCTCCACCCGTCACCGGCAATGCCCCGCCCCGAACCGCATCGTTATCAGTCGACGCTAGCGCTAGCGCCACCACCACAACGGCCAACCCCGTCGCAACGCAATCGACCGCCGCTGCCGTTGCCACCATGGACTGGAAGACACTCGCCGAAGCGGTAACCCGCTGCACCGCTTGCCCGTTACACGAAAAGCGGCGACAAACGGTATTCGGCACCGGTCATCGACAAGCGGAATGGCTGTTCATCGGTGAGGCCCCCGGCGCTGACGACGACCGTCAAGGCGAACCCTTTGTCGGTCACGCGGGTAAATTATTGGATCAAATCCTATTCGCGCTCAAGTTTAACCGCGAGCAAGTCTACATTGCCAATGTGTGTAAATGCCGCCCGCCGGAAAACCGCGAACCCACCCCGACCGAAGCATTGACTTGCTGGCCGTTTTTACGGCGGCAAATCGAATTGATCCAACCACGCATCATCATCGCGATGGGACGCATTGCCGCCCACCGTCTGTTGCAAACCGACATCAAACTCGGGGACTTGCGCCAACAGGTTCAACGTATCAGCGACTTCGATGTGCCGCTCATCGTGACCTATCACCCTGCGTACTTATTGCGCAATCTCACTGACAAGCGTAAGGTTTGGGAGGATTGTCTCTTTGCCAAGGACATCCTGGCGCGGCAAAAGCCCGCGCAGTCGGAAGCAACCCAGACAATCCAACACCGCCGCTGACCTTATTTGTCGCCCGCTGGATGATCGGTTCGCTGCTTGCTCGGCCGACCTTGCCAGATGTTTGGCGCCCCGTTGGAGATTTTGCATGATCACTTACCCGATCAACGCCAAACTGCAAAGCATACTCGGCGCATCACGCATCTGCGTGACCAATGACGGCGATATCATCCTCGCGCTGAGCATCGGCGGTTCTGAACGCATTGGCCACATCGCAAACGATGGTTACATCAAATGGCATAGCCCGGATCCCGAACCGCATTACCGAGACGCCGTACGTGCTGCGCTGGTGGATTATGCCCTCGAGCATGCCAACATGAAAAACCTGCACGAAGCCTGGGCATTACACGAGGGGTGGATCGAGTTGTACGTCAATGGCACGACAAAACTGCTTAACCCTGGTGCACAATGGCGACATATCTCGGAAAATGAACCAGTTGCCAAAATCAAATGTGGTCGAGCCAAAGACCTCGATCGGCAGTCCGACCGAAACGCTCTAGTGAGCCAACAGACAAGAAATGGTGTCTATCGAACCACCGAGGATCACCGCAAAATCGACTACCAAGACGCCGCCAAACCTTCACTCGATCTTGGCGATCCTGCCCACCTAGAAGACAAGCTCCGTGACATGTTTCGACAAGCCGCGCTCGCCAGCATCGAGTCGTTGACCATTTAACTGTCAATGGCAGCACGACACCGCTGGTGGCGATGTCATGCCGCCGATCGACCCCGCCGTTAAGGCCGCATATCGTCCTCGCCTTCTTTTTTCACCGGCATAAGATCCGCTTTGCTCACCCCGAGCGCCAGCGTTGTCGCACTGGCGACAAAAATCGAGGAGTAGGTACCGATAAAAATACCGACAATCAATGCCAACGCAAACGCATCCATCGCCTCACCTCCAAGAAGGAGCAAGGCAAACAATACCAACAGCGTGGTCAACGAGGTCATTGCCGTACGAGATAATGTTTCGTTGATGGAAATATTCATCACCGTTTCCGCTGTTCCCTTGCGGATCTTACGGAAATTTTCCCGAATCCGGTCGTACACGACGATCGTATCGTTCAATGAGTACCCGATTACCGCCAACAGCGCAGCCAAAACGGTCAAATCGAACTTGATGCCGAAGATCGAGAAAAAACCCAGGGTAATGACCACATCGTGCACCAAAGCCACGATCGCTCCAAAGGCGAACCGGTACTCGAACCGCAACGCGACATAGAGCAAAATCCCGATCAATGCATACAGCAACGCGAGGCCGCCTTTTTCCCTCAACTCTTCACCCACTTGCGGACCCACGAATTCGACCCGCTTCAGTTCCAACGTCGCCTCATTGGCTTCGCTCAACGCCAAAAAAACACGATCGCCCAAGGTTTCCCGTTCCACTTCCTCCTGCGGGGCGAGCCGGATCAGCACATCCTTGGTAGTCCCATAGTGCTGCACCACGAAGTCATCGAACCCTGCTTGCGCCATCACAGGCCGAACGGTCTCCAACGACACGGGCTCAGGATACCCCACCTCGATCAAGGTGCCGCCGAGGAAGTCGATTCCGAGGTTAAAACCATTGACCACGAAGGAAAGAACCGAAAGCGTAATGAGCAGGCTGGAAAACATCGCCGCCAGTTTGCGCCGACCCATGAAATCGATGGAGTGCTTCAATCGAAACCAATGCATGGTATGACTCCCGTTAAATGCTCAGCGATCGCACCCGGCGACCACCGTACACCAAATTGACGATCGCACGGCTACCGAGAATCGCGGTGAACATGGACGAAACCACGCCGAGGCTCAATGTGACGGCAAATCCTTTGATTGGCCCGGTCCCAAACGTAAACAGCACGAGCGAGGCGATCAAAGTAGTGATATTGGCATCGGCGATGGTCGAGAACGCTTTGCTATAACCGGCGTCGATACTCGCCTGGGGCGAGTTGCCGTTGGCGATCTCTTCGCGAATCCGCTCGTAGATCAATACATTGGCATCGACCGCCATACCCACTGTCAAGACAATTCCCGCGATGCCTGGGAGAGTCAGGACAAAGGGAAAAACCGACATCAAAGCGACAATGAAAACGAGGTTGCCGAGCAACGCCAAATCCGCGATCAAGCCAAATCGCCGGTAGTAGATCGGCATAAAAATCAGGACTAACACCAAGCCGACCATGATCGACAGAAAACCTCGCTGGATATTTTGCTCACCCAGGCTCGGACCGACCGTACGTTCCTCCACAATCATCATCGGTGCGGCCAATGAACCCGCCCGCAACAACAGCGCCAAGTTATGCGCTTCTCGCGTACTATCGAGACCCGTGATCTGGAATCGCTTGCCGAGCTGCTCGCGAATCCGGGCCACGTTGATGACCTCTTCGGTCTGATAGGACACCTGTACGCGTTGGCCGTCGCGCTCTTTCGTCTCGGTTTTGTTTTCGATAAACACCACTGCCATCAATCGACCGACATTCTTCCCCGACACCCGACTGAATAGCCGCGCCCCCTTACCGTCCAAGGTGATATGCACCGTCGGACCGCCGGTTTGCTGATCGATTCCCAAGGCGGCATCGACGATATAATCGCCGGTCAACATGAC
>CAZWQC010000189.1:0-5782 GCA_964635785.1 uncultured Ectothiorhodospiraceae bacterium | reverse complement strand
CTTTGTTGATCCTGGGCCTGGCTGTCCACAACTATGTCTTCTCGATTGAAGGCTTTGGTTGGACCGGTCCAGTAGTCCAAGAAGCTGCAGAGTAAAGTGCTGGCTCGCGAAATCCGTGGTGGAAATCTGCCACGGATGCGCACGTTGAGTCGTTGTCGTTTAGTTTATTGTTCATCTATTTTGGAGCGTTAATAAAATGGCAGAGCAAAGCCCTTCCGGCCTGACCGAAATGCAGGCCAAAGAATTCCACGAGCAGTTCAAAGCCACCTATGTGGTATTCGTGTTCCTCGCAGCGCTCGTTCATGGTTTGGTTTACGCTTGGAAACCCTGGTTCTAAGTCTACGCGGTTTAACTTGAGGCAAATACAATGGCTGAAATGGTTCCTACCCCGAGCAATCCGCAAGACGATTGGAAATTGTGGCTGGCCGTTAGCCCAGCGACTTGGCTGATGCCGATCCTGTTCGCAATTGCTGCCATCGCTTTGATCGTCCACTCCTATGTTTGGGATGATTTTGGTTTCGATGGTCCTGTTGCGGTAGAAGCTGCAGAGTAAAGCGCCGAACTCGTCGCTTGCTTGATTCGTTCGAAAAAAAATAATGCCAGTTACGGCACTCGATTGATTTGTACCGATTTGGTACGATGGGGAGAAATCCTCCGCGCCTTTACCGGCGGACGAGGGGTCCGTAACCTTCAGCGAAATGATCATCTCTGCGTGAAGGTTACGGGCTTTTTTGCGTTCTGCGCACCCCCTTCAAATAGTAATCAAACGGTCGCGCAGCCTACTTCCGATATACCGGGAGAGACTGAACCGGATCGACTCAATCCCACCCAACATCAGTTACCCCGCTCCTCTCGTCCCGCCGAGAATAGTTCCGCACTGCGCCAACGGATCACAAATCCGATTCGCTGCAAACGACTGTTTGACGGCAACGCTAGGTCGGCACAGGTCAACATCAATCAGCCGTCCAACCCCCTACAATTTAACTAAAATTTAATCTCAATCGTTTCATCAATTCTTGTGTCCTTCCCCTGCAGGGGGAGGACACAGCAAAATCTTCTGTGCCAACGTTGGCATCAAGTAATCATTACAGCATTTGATCCAACCCGAAACCGCCCGTTGTCTGTGCACCCGTAGCACCCTTGCTTACACGCAGAGCCAGGGGAATAAGTGCGGCTAAGGCCCCGATCAATAAGACGACCTCTAAGCTGTAGACGAAACTATACGCCAAGGACGGCGAGCTTAGCTTCGCTCCGAGTGCTCCATTGGCCAGGAAATGACTGCCCACGTCACGTAAAGCCCCGCCGAGCGCGATGCCGGCACCGGCGCTCGTCGCCTGCACAGCTCCCCACGCTCCGAGTGCAAGCCCTGTATGGGCTCTTTCCGCCATTCCCATGGCAGCGGTCAGCGTGCCAACCCCGAACAGCCCGGTCCCAAAGCCAATCATTACCGTTCCAATACGAAACACGGCGGGGGAATCGAAGACAGCGGCAAAGATCACGAAACCCAAGGCCATCGCACCAATTGCGGCACCATAGGTAGCAAGACGGAAGGAATCCCTCCCATGAGTCAACAGATAGGCCGACAGCGCAAACGCGGCGAGTGTGCCGCCGGCTAGAATTGCGGTTAACGTCGTGGTCTGAGCCACGGTCAAACCGAGCACTTGCGCACCGTAAGGTTCCAACAGGATTTCTTGCATACTGAAACCGGCTGTACCCAGCCCGACGGCAATCAAGAGGCGGCTTGCGTTACCGCCACGCATGAATTCTTGCCAAGATTCGCGAAACGGAGGTCGTGGAATCTGCGCAATAGCACGCTTGATATCGATCGCCTCTTGTTTCCACAACGCAATCAGATTCAGTAACAGGGTCAGAGCGGCAACCGCTTGCACGACCGCAATGAGCGCGCCAGGCGAGAAATTCTTTAAGGCATGACCAAAACTCAGCGCGCTAACGACCATACCGAGCAACAGGGTGACATACAATAACGCGACGACCCGAGGCCGCTTCTCCGGCGGCGCGAGATCGGTCGCCAGCGCAAGCCCGGCCGTTTGGATGGTATGAAGTCCAGCTCCAACCAGAAGAAAAGCGACGGCCGCGGCAATCGTACCGAGAAGCGCAAATTCGTTGCCGGGATCCGACAGCAAAAGGATGGCAAACGGCATGATGGTAAAGCCGGCAAACTGCAGCATGCTGCCCATCCAAATATACGGAATCCGACGCAGACCGAAGGCCGAGTGATGGTAATCGGAACGATGGCCAATCAAGGCTCGTAACGGCGCAAAAACCATCGGTAGCGACACCATGAGGGCGACCAGCCAAGCTGGAACGGCGAGTTCGACCACCATAACGCGGTTGAGCGTGCCGTACAGCAAGACCATCGCCATGCCGACCGTCACTTGAAACAGCGAAAGCCGAAGCAAACGAGGCAAAGAAAGGTCCGCAGACGCAACGTCCGCGAACGGAAGAATTTTGGGAAGAATCTCGATCCACTTCTCTTTTAAGGCGTCGGCAAATCTAGTCATGCAGGACAGCTCTCACAGGGTTAGACAAGGGCTGGCTAATTGCGTACAAAAGGCCAGAATTTTGATGGTGCGCACTTGGCGGTCTACGGGTACACTGAGTAGCATTGAATTTCGTAGTTCGCCGAACGGCCTTTCGCACCGGGGCGACAATCTGCCACCCCCAAAAGATCGTCGGCTGCTTCCCTTGCTATTACCTCACTGCGCTGAAGTTAAATACCAGCCCGCTGCCACAGTGACCGTCGTTCAGCCTTCGCCCAAGGCTGAAAAGACTCACGCGGATGTGTGTCGGCTCGGGGTCGGTCAATCGACTGCAGTCCGTACCGCAACAAGTGGGAACCGCTATAATAGCGGTCCTAAACGATCCAGTCATCCGCGATTGCCACGATGTGTCGCTCGGTTCTTGGCTACCATCGTGATCCGACGCCACCATGGGATGAATTGAATCCAAATGGCATGAATTGGTGAGAGAGGCAGCGGTGTTTGGAGTCGCCTCAGCGGTACTCCGGAACCGCGGTTTGTGAGCCATAGTGAGTCTTTTGCAGGCAACCGACGACTCGATACCCCGATTGGCTTTGCGCAAGGAAACCCGTTTGTCTGCCCAGCAGGCGGGCATGGCCATACCCAAACCCATGACACCCAACGTCTGACCTGACAGCATCCGAACGTCTTCTTGGCATGAAGCGTATTCGCCCGCGCTTGATACCCGGGATCAATCTCCGGATGACTGCGGCAGCACACGAATCGCAACGCAGTCGGGCGGCGGCCTTACGTTGCTGTTCGACGCCAGGATGATGCCGGCAGTGATGCCGATGCATTGAGGACGCCCGGCCGGTTTAGGTGAGCCCGACGCCCCGTTGAGGCGCCTGTTAAATCATTACCTTAAAAAGGCGATTGAGTTGGTGCCACCACGGACAGGGATGATCCCAATGGTCATCCACTGCATTGCCGTATGCTATCCACGACCAAGTCGTGTTCCGCTGGGGTCAGGCTCGGAAATAACGGCAGACTCAGCGCATACCGGTAGTAATTCTCAGCCACCGGAAACTGGCCTGGGCGAAAGCCGCGTTCCCGAAAATAAGGTTGCGTGTGAATGGGGATGTAATGCACGTTAACGCCAATCCCGGCTCGATGGAGGCACTCGTACCATTGACGCCGGTTATTTGCCACCTGAACAGGGTATAAATGGAGCGCCGAGTAATCTCGAGGGTCGCGAAAGGGGCGTGTCAAGGGGAGGTCGCTAAGCAGTTGATCGTATCGTGCGGCCAGCTCATGGCGGCGAGCCACGAAGCGATCAAGGCGTTGTAATTGACTGAGACCCAGAGCCGCTTGCAGCTCAGTCATGCGGTAGTTGTACCCCAGCTCGAGTTGTTGGTAGTCCCAAGGTCCATCCGGGGTATGGACCTTGTCTTCAGGATCGCGGGTAATACCGTGACTGCGCAGGCGTGCCATCCGTCTGGCGAGGTCGGCGTCGTTGGTAGTGGCCATACCGCCTTCAGCCGTCGTGATGATTTTGACCGGATGAAAACTAAAAACCGTGATATCGCTGTATTGGCAACTTCCGACCGGGGTATCCCTGTAACGCGCGCCAATGGCATGGCTGCCGTCTTCGATGATCCGGAATCCATATTGCCTGCCAAGTCGCGCGATTGCGCGCATGTCGCAGGGTTGACCCGCGAAATGCACCGAAACCACGATTTTCGGTAAGGTTCCGCTACCAGCGGCACGTTCGAGTTTCTCCCCTAGCGCGGCGACACTCAGATTATAGGTGTGCGGATCGATGTCCACGAAATCGACGCTCGCGCCGCAATAAAGACCACAGTTAGCGGAGGCGACGAAACTATTGGTCGAGGTCCAAAGCCAATCGCCGGGACCGAGGTCGAGCGCAAGACAGGCGACATGCAGAGCGCTCGTGCCGCTGTTAACGGCGACGGCGTGGCGAGCACCGGTATAAGCGGCGATCGCTTGTTCGAACCGTGGAACGACCGGCCCCTGGGTCAGATAATCCGACTGCAACACCGCCATGACCGCCTCGCAATCAGCGCCGCAGATGTCTTGTCGGCCATAGCCAATCATGGATCGACCTCGGAGTTAGGATCGAAATGCTAACGGGTTCAATCGTGCAGTCGATCTCCCAAAAACCGCTAGTATAGGGACTATCGCAGGCTATTGCTAGCTTGCCGAAGCGGTCACGATGGCACAAATACGGCGGTGCATTGCTATCTCGGGAGCGTTGTGCCACCGACGTTTCGCATCTCGGCTCCGCTTCCAGACCCGCCCACATCGAACAACCCACATCCTTGCTGCAGGTGAAACACATGCAAGAATCCGATCAGCACAAACGCCTTGCTCACCAACAACCTCACCCAATCGTCTGGTTCCTCGCTCTCGCGCTGATCGGCGTCGGGGCGTCCTTTGCGCTAATCGTTATCAACGAGGTCGTCGCCGCTTACCTCGATTGGCAAGCCAACCCCTTCCTGGCTAGTGTCGTCGCCTATTTCGACGGGAAGTTAATCTTCGAATTCAACGACCAACCCTTGGTCCTGAGCAAGCATGGCGCGACAATCATAGCCTTCATCTTTGCAATTCTGTTCGCAACACTGGCGATCCACATCGCCTTTGCCTTCATCTTCGCGGGTGTAAAGATACTCTCGCCAACGCTCGACTACCAGCTTGGACAGCTACGCGAGCAAGTCAATAACCTAGCTGACAAAATCAAGGCGAAACGATGACACTATCGGCTTCTCCGCCAAAGCAGCGCGTTCGATAAACTGTTACCAATGTTCTCGCAGAACCAGTCTGCTGCGTCCCGTCCCCCACGCGAGGGGAAGGGACGCAAGAACCGATGACACGACGACTATCCACACCCCGCGACGTTGCAGCGACCCGGTCGCTGACCTAAAAGGAAAATCGTGTCACGGGTGGCGGCTTTTTGTTCCGGCACGATCCATTGCACGGACACCCGAAAAGGAGATGTCCACCTCGAGCGGCCCCACTGGAGCACGTCGACTGGTGTCGTCCACCTCGCGGGCTGAGAGCGCCAGGCGAGTGAACGGCAGATCCCGCACCCACTGGTGCGTCACGAGACCGATCAACGCGGCTTGCGACTTGTTACAACTCACACGCACACGCCGGCAAGCGTCGCCAATCTCAATCACACCCCCCGTCAATCCGACCGCTTGATTGGCGGAGACCAATTGCGACACGGCACGGCCATGATTCACTTCCTCATCCCGCAAAGCAAATGACTCCATGGCAAACCC
>CAZWQC010000188.1:845-5789 GCA_964635785.1 uncultured Ectothiorhodospiraceae bacterium | reverse complement strand
GACCAGGTACATAGCGATTTGGCGGGCGCGGTTGATGCGGCCGGTCCGACGTTTCGCCACGAAATATACCCGCGGTACAAAGCGAACCGGCCACCCATGCCGGCTGAACTCGCCGGGCAGATTGCAGCGCTCCATGACCTGGTGCAAGCGATGGGCTTGCCGTTGCTGTGTGTGCCGGGGGTGGAAGCCGATGACGTCATCGCAACCTTGACACGACAAGCGCAAGCAACCGGATTGCGCGTACTGATCGTGAGCAGTGATAAAGATCTCGCCCAATTGGTCGGACCGAACGTTTGTCTGGTCGACACCATGCGCGAAACGTTGTTGGACGTGGCAGGCGTGCAGGCCAAGTTCGGTGTCGGCCCGGAACGTATTGCCGATTACCTGGCCTTGATTGGCGATACCAGCGACAACGTTCCCGGCATTCCCAATGTCGGCCCGAAAACGGCTGTGAAATGGTTGCAAACCTATGGCGATTTGGCCGGCATTTTGGCCCAATCCCAGGCGATCAAAGGCAAAGTCGGCGAGAACCTGCGCGCGAGACGAGAGCAACTGTTGCAGTCGCGGGAGCTGGTGCGGTTGCGCGATGATGTGGAACTGCCGCTTCCACTTTCGGAAATGATACCCCATCCGCCGAATCCAGAGCGATTGCGGCCACTGTTGGCGCGCTTGGAGTTCAACGCGTGGTTACGGGAAATCACCGGTCCCGAGGCCATCAATCCGATTACCGAGGCCAAGGTTGAGGCGCGGGACTATCGCCCCATCCTGACAGAAACCGCGCTTAACACCTGGTGTGACCGGCTGAAAACAGCGGACGTAATCGCACTGGACACGGAAACGACCGATCTGCGCCACAGTCATGCCGAGTTGGTGGGGATCTCGTTGGCAGTCGCGCCGAAAGAGGCGGTCTATATCCCGCTTGCGCACGTGGGAGCGGATGGGTACAAGCAGCTTGACCGGGATTTTGTGCTAAACCAGCTGCGGCCGCTGTTGAGCGATCACTCGATCCCCAAACTCGGCCACAATATCAAATACGACTGCAACATCCTGGCTCATTATGGCATCGAGGTGGCGGGAATTGCCCATGACACCATGCTGCAAAGCTATGTCTTGGACGCGTCCGCGAGTCGCCATGATCTGGATACCTTGAGCGAGAAGCACCTCGGCCACCACACGATCACGTTCGCGGACGTGGCCGGGAAAGGCGCCAAACAGCTAACCTTCGATCGAGTGCCGCTGGCCGAGGCAGTCGACTATGCGGCGGAAGATGCGGACATAACGTTGTGTTTACACCAGGCGCTATGGCCGCAATTGCAACGGCAACCGCGGCTACGCGAACTCTACGAGAACCTCGAGATTCCTTTGATTGCGGTGTTGGCGCGAATGGAACGTCGCGGCGTCAAAATCGATGCCAACTGTTTAGGAGCGCAAACTCGGCAATTGGGTCTGCGCATGGCCGAGGTGGCCGAGGAAGCCTATCGCCTCGCCGGACAACCGTTCAACCTTGGTTCACCGAAACAAATCCAGGAAATCCTGTTCGATCAACTGAAACTGCCGGTCACGCGCAAGACCCCGAAAGGTCAACCTTCCACCGCCGAGGACGTGTTGCAGGAGTTGGCCTTGGATTTTCCCTTGCCCGGGTTGATCCTAAAATACCGTGGGCTGTCGAAATTACGTTCGACTTATACCGAACGCTTGCCCGAGCAGATCGCGCCGCGGACCGGTCGGGTACATACCTCCTATCATCAAGCCGTCACCGCCACCGGCCGTTTGTCCTCATCCAATCCGAATCTACAAAACATCCCTGTGCGCAGCGAGGCAGGTCGGCGTATTCGCCAGGCGTTCATCGCCGAATCGGGTTACCGGCTCTTGGCCGCGGATTATTCCCAAATCGAGCTGCGCATCATGGCGCACATGGCCAACGACGAGAGTCTAAAGCGCGCATTCAGTGAAGAACAGGACATTCATCGCGCAACCGCCGCCGAGGTATTCGGCACTGACCTTGAGCAAGTCACCGGCGAGCAACGACGTGCCGCCAAGGCGATCAACTTCGGTTTAATCTATGGCATGTCGGCGTTTGGTTTGGCACGACAACTCGGGATTTCTCGCGAGGCGGCGCAAACCTATGTCGATCGTTACTTCGCGCGGTATCCTGGCGTCCAGGCCTACATGCAACGGATTCAGCAACAAGCGCGGGAGGACGGATTCGTTGAGACGTTGTTCGGACGTCGGTTATGTTTGCCTGAAATCACTGCCCGCCAAGCTCAACAGCGACAAGCGGCGGAACGCCTAGCAATCAATGCGCCAATACAAGGCACGGCGGCCGACATCATCAAACGTGCCATGCTAGCGGTGGATCGTTGGTTACAAAGCAGCGCGACCGATACGTGCATGATCATGCAAGTTCACGATGAACTGGTGTTTGAGGTGGCCGAAGCATCGTTGCCAGCGGTGACCGATGCCGTGCGTGAGCACATGGTGAATGCGGCTGCGCTGGACGTACCGTTGGTCGTGGATATCGGAGTAGGTCGAAATTGGGATGAAGCCCATTGATCAGGGACGGAAACTTACCAAGTACATTGCGGTCATAGAAAATACGTGCTCAAGCCCAGCGCCGTTTTCCCTCCCCAAGTCAGAGCGGGACCGGCCTGGTTTCCCCCCAAACCGGGCCTAGCATTGACCCCGACCTTCTCCCCACCCCACGGTCGGGGTTTTTTTTTACGACAGCGCCGACAAACGAAGCCAAATCCCTTTGCCCGAATGGCAATACCACGCCACTTGGATCCGGTTTTGGCATAATTACGAACACGGCACGCTTGACACACACGGGCATCACCTTGGGTCCATCTGCCGGCATCCTGACCATCGCCATTCGCCGGTTATCCTTCGCTCAAACCCAATTTGCCGTTATCCTCGCCCAGCGCACCGATGTGTAGCCAGGCGCTCGCCTTGTTTCTTTGTTGTTGCTTCGGTTGCATCGTTACGTGATACCGAATCAGCGATGATCGCTCGCCGGGAAATGGGTCGGAGTTGCCCCACATCGAGCGTCTACAACCGAACCATCATCAGCGAAGCAATGTGATCCAGTTGGCATTTCCGGGCAACATTCCGCAATGACCTGTCCACGTACCGCTCCAAGCAGCGTTTACATCCCCATCAAGTTCGAGTTTTTGACCTCGGAACGCTTTTTTATTCCGCCAATTAATGAGGTGGCACCATGCGGCATAGACTCGGTCGACTTGCTCGACAATTCACTCGTTCGATGTTGTTGGCTTGGTGGCTGGGTACTGGCGCGCCAGCACTGGCCACGGCAGCCCCGGCGTTGTTGGATGTCGACGGCAATGGCACCACCGCGGCGGAGACGGACGGACGACTCATCCTGGGGCATTTGTTCGGCATGGACGCGTCGGCGTTGCCGAGCGAGTGGATCGATCCCAGCGGATCGCGCGGCACAGCGGCAACCGTAAGGACTCATCTCGGCGCGCTGATCGCCGATGAAATACTGGATATCGATGGTAATGGGCACCAGGATGCGTTGACGGATGGCGTATTGATCGGTCGATATTTGTCCGGTTATCGCGGCGACGCATTGATTGCCGGCGCCATCGAGTCAACCGATTGCCTTTTTTGCGATGCTAACGAGATCGATACGCGATTGGCCTCCTTGACCGAAGCGATCGGCAACGCCGATAATGCCTTTGCCACCCGCGCGGGGACGGCACGGTTTCTGACGCAGGCCACGTTTGGTCCCCGCCCGAGCGACATCGACGCACTCACTGGTCGCTCGGCCGCCGCTTGGTTACTCGCCGAGTTTGCAAAACCGGCCAGTCTCAATTTACCCATCATCGCTGATTACGCGAAGTTGGTCGAACCCGACTCGCAGAGCGCCTTTCCCTATTTCTCTCCGACCTTCGCGTTCTGGATCAACGCCATCACCGGCGACGATCAACTGCGCCAACGCATGGCCTTCGCCTTGTCGGAAATCCTGGTCGTCTCGGTGGTTGGTGACAACCGCTTACGCGAATTCTACGAAGGTCTCGGCTATTACCAAGACCTGTTGACCACGCATGCCTTCGGCAATTACCGCGATCTGCTCGAAGCGGTCACCTACAGCCCTGCGATGGCCTCGTACCTGACCTATCTCGGCAACGAAAAAGCCGATCCGACCACCGGCCGCGTGCCCGACGAAAATTACGCCCGCGAGATCATGCAACTTTTTACCATCGGCTTGCTCGAGTTGAACGACGATGGATCGTTGCGGCAAGGTCAGGATGGTCAACCGATCGAAACCTACGACAATGACGACATCACCGGGCTAGCCCGCGTGTTCACCGGACTCAACTTGGCGCGAGAGAACTCGTTGCGCCCTCGTCGTACCGCCTGGACCCAACCGCTGCAAATCTATCCGAATCGTCATAGCCCGGCCGAAAAGTCATTCCTTGGCCTGACGATCCCGCCGGGAACCGATGCCCGCACTTCGATCACACTGGCGTTGGATCATCTGTTCACCCACGCCAATCTGCCGCCGTTTATCGCCCGGCAGTTGATTCAACGCTTTGTCACCAGCGACCCTGCCCCCGGCTATGTCCAACGCGTCGCCACCGCCTTTACGACCGGTCAGTTCACCTTGCCCAATCAAGCCGTCGTTGGCACCGGCCAACGCGGCGATCTCAAGGCCACGTTGGCCGCTATTTTATTCGATGACCAAGCACGATCCATGGACCCAATGGCCCGAGAGGATTTCGGCAAAGTGCGTGAACCGATCATCCGCTTCACGCATTGGGCCCGCGCCTTCAACGTCGCCGACATCACCCCGGAATTCATTCCGCCATTGTGGAACACCTCAGCGGCCGCCGCCTTGGCGCAGCATCCGTATGCAGCGCCGTCCGTTTTTAACTTTTTCCGCCCGGGCTATATTGCACCACACAGCTTGACTGGCACCGC
>CAZWQC010000188.1:0-835 GCA_964635785.1 uncultured Ectothiorhodospiraceae bacterium | reverse complement strand
TGACCGTCCCGGAACTACAGATCGTGACAGCCAGTAGTGTCCCCGGCTATATTAATTTCATGAGCGCATTCATCAATGGCTATATACGTGAGGTAAATGTCGAACAGCTTGCGCTTCGGCTCGCCGAGGAAGGGATCGCGTTGGATGCCAGCCGCGCCCCGACGAGTTTCATCCCCGATTACACCGCACTGATCCAGCGCGCGGAAAACCCCACCGAGTTGCTTGATTATCTCGACGAACTGTTGTGTTACGGCACTCTGTCGGCAGCGACCGAACAGGCCATCATCCAGGGTCTCACCGAAATCCCCATCCGCGCGGGTACGCGTGAATTGCGCGAAGGCCGCACCATCCGCGCCAAACTGGCCGTGTTGCTGCTCATGACATCCCCTGATTATCTCGTGCAACGTTAAGGAAACCAACATCATGTCATTCACTCGCCGTGATTTTTTGAGCCGCGCCGGGGCCAGTTTGCTTGCGCTACCGACCTACTCCAGCTTGACCTCGTTATTGGCAGCGGGAGCGGCACACGCCGACGGAGCCAACGACTATCGTGCCCTGGTCGGCGTGTTTCTCTTGGGTGGCGCCGATCACTACGACATGGTCATTCCGAGCGATGAGTCCAGTTATGATCGATTCGCCAGCCTTCGTAGCGAATTACTGGACAATTACGGTGAACGGCGACGGCGGACCAGCCTCTTGCCGTTGACCCCGACCAACGCCAACGACTTCGCGGGACGGGCATTCGCCCTACCGCCAGAGCTACCCAGCCTGCACAACTTGTTCCAGGCGGGCAAGGCCGCGATCGTCGCCAATGTCGGACCGCTGCTCGAACCCA
>CAZWQC010000187.1:285-5793 GCA_964635785.1 uncultured Ectothiorhodospiraceae bacterium | reverse complement strand
TGGAGGCAGCGGCTCGTATGGCTACGGGATAACACAATGGAACATCTACGTTGGATCTTGCTCGCAATTGGGATCGTGATTCTGGTCGTGATTTATTTGCTCGGTCGCAGGCAACATGCTCGCACACAGGGAACGTCCGATCACCGCAAGCCCCCCCCTAACCGGAGCCAACGACGTGTCCCGGCGAAGGACTCGATTGCTAGCCACGACTCGCAGTCGGGGTTCGATGCTGCCGATTCGCGCTGGACAACCGGGACAAAAGCAGCAGCAAACCCTGCTGATCTATCCGCTGCTCGCTGGGCCGACGAACCGCCGCCAGAAGACTTCCAGAACACGTCATCAATACGACGGCGTGCTGCCGAGCGCCGGGGTGTGGCGCAACAGGTCACCGAAAACGAACGAATCGTCGTCGTGTACGTGGCCGCTCCCCGTGGCGAACAACTTCATGGTCCTGCGGTGATTAAGGCCCTGGAGCACGCCGGTCTGGAACTCGGGGACATGGATATCTTCCACCGCGTACTGACCAAAGACGGCCAGGCCAAACCCATCTTCAGTGTCGCCAACATGGTCAAACCCGGTACTTTGGATCCCGCTAGCATGGCCAATACCGTCACACCCGGAATCAGCTTTATTTTACGCCTTCCAGGACCGATGCCCTCGATCAATGCCTATGAAGTCATGCTCAGTGCCGCCACCCAAGTGGCCCAAGATCTCCATGCCCAAGTCCTCGACCACGACCGCCAGTTGCTCACCCATCAATCGGTGGAGCAGGTACGTAAAGAGTTGCGTGAGGCTGCTGGGTAAATCGCCTCGGGAGAATGTGGTATGAAAATCATGAGTTCCTTGCAAATGCGCATCGGCCTTGCCATCGGCATTGTTCTGTTGCTGATGCAGTTGGCCTTGCTGCTGGTCGAAGGCCAACGCGACTACCGCAATGCCGTCAATGCCCATTTGCATGAAGCACGCACCGTGTTGCAGCTGACCGAAGCGGTTCGCGAAACCATGGAAGAAAAATGGCGCAACGGCGTGTTCAACATCGCCCAATGGCGGGAACTTAACTGGAACAACCCGCAAGACCGCGAGCGCATCATGGGCACCGTTCCAGTCGTCACGGCTCAACGCACGGCCAAGGCAATCGCGGCAAGTAACAAATTCGAGTTCCGCGCAGTCGGCCATCACCCGCGCAATCCAAAAAACACACCGGACGGCCTTGAAGTAGACGTTATCGCATTGTTTCGAGAAGAACCGGATCGCCGCGATCACTACGTCATCGACAAAGCGACCAATACCGTGCGGTATTTTCGACCTGTGCGCGTCAGCGAGGGCTGTCTCATTTGCCATGGCGACCCGGCACGATCGAAAACACTTTGGGGTCGGGACGACGGTCACGATATCACCGGACACCGCATGGAAAACCTCGCCGTCGGTGATCTACGCGGCGCATTCGAGATCATCTATGATCTCACCCCGGTCGACGAGCACATCGCCAATGAGCGTATACGCAGTGGTAGTATCGCCATCGTCGGCGTCATCGCAGCGATCGCTTTATTGTTTGGTCTGTTGCGCAGGCTAGTGTTGCGGCCCATCGGTGGTGAACCGGCCGTCATGGCTGCTGGTACCCAACGTCTGGCGAGCGGTGATCTTGCCGTGTCGTTTGCCCAACGCAAGCAACCCACCGGAATCGCCGCCGCAATCGATGCGATGGCCACGCGCCTGCGCGCTGTCGTAGGCGAACTCCGGGACAGCGCCGATAGCCTGCATGCCGCTTCCAACGAAGTCAATCGCACTGCCCAATCCATCAGTCAGGCGACAACCCAACAAGCCAGTAGCGTTGAAGCCACCACCCATGCCGTTGCTAACCTCAACGCATCGGTGCAGAAGAACGCCGAAAGTGCCAACAACACGGCGACTAGCGCCAACGCGAGTGCCGCCTCGGCGCAAGAGGGCGGCACTGCCGTGGCACTAACGGTAAACGCCATGCACAACATCGCCGAAAAAATTACCGCGATCGAAGATATCGCCTATAAAACCAACCTGTTGTCGTTAAACGCCGCAATCGAGGCGGCACGCGCAGGTGACCACGGCAAAGGCTTCTCCGTCGTCGCCGCCGAAGTCCGTAAGCTGGCGGAGGAGAGCCGGCGAATCGCCCAAGCGATCAATAGCAGCGCACGCGACAGTGTCGCCCAGGCCGAAACCGCTGGAAAGCTCATTGAAACGGTCGTATCGCGAATCAATGGAACCGCCCACTTGGTCAACGAAATCCAGGTGGCATCGCAAACTCAAGCCAAAGGAATCGCGGATATCGACGCCGCCATGAGCCAACTCGATCAAGCCACCCAACACAATGCCTCGGTCGCCGAGCAACTTGCCGCAACTGCCGAAGAGCTCGCCAATCAAGCCGACCAACTGCGCCGTGCGATTGCATTCTTCCGCATGGACACCAGCGTTGGTTGAGCCAGTGCTTTCTTCGTGTCCACAAGGCGCGTTCGACCGAGGTTGTTGACTTCACCTCACTGGGTGGTCCAACTGACCCAACCCAGTGCCGACCGGGATAGACCGTGACAAAAACGCTAACTTCGCCGCCATGACCAACGACTTCACTCAAGCCCGACAACAGTTACTGACAGAAATTGCCGCCGAGGCCAATGCCACGGCCAGTCATACCGGCCGCGCCGTGTTTGCCGACATGGTCATGCAAGCGATTGCCAGAGTACCGCGCGAGCAATTCGTGCCGCCGAATCAGCGCAGCAACGCTTACGCCAATCGCGCCCTACCGCTTAGCCTCGGTCAAACCATTTCGCAACCCTACATCGTCACCTTGATGACCGACTTGCTCGATGTCGATCGCAACGCTCGCGTACTCGAAATCGGTACCGGTTCCGGCTATCAAACCGCGGTCCTGGCCGAACTCGTCGCCGATGTTTATAGCATTGAAACCTTAGCGGAGCTGGCCACAAGCGCGACCGCTCGATTGGCATCGCTAGGCTACCGCAACATTCACATCAAGCACGGCAACGGCCGCCTGGGTTGGCCGACTCAGGCTCCGTTTGATGCCATCATCATCACCGCTGCCGGGCAGCACATCCCACCATCGCTTAGCGACCAACTCTGCCGCGGCGGACGCTTGGTTGCGCCGGTGGATGCCGGTCATCTGTATCAGGATCTGTTACGTTGCGTCAAACGACACGACGGACAGCTCGACTGCCAACGCATTTTACCGGTGGCTTTCGTCCCCTTAACCGGACGCGATACCGCTTGAATCAATCCACTCACACCCCCTTGATGCAGCAATACTTGAGCATCAAGGCCGAGTATCCTAACGCCCTGTTGTTTTTTCGGATGGGTGATTTCTACGAGTTGTTCTATAAGGATGCCGAACGCGCCGCACAACTACTCGATATCACCTTGACCGCACGCGGGCAGTCCGCCGGGCAACCCATTCCCATGGCCGGCGTCCCCTACCACGCGGTCGAAGGTTACCTCGCCCGCTTAGTCAAACTTGGCGAATCGATCGCGATATGCGAACAGATCGGCGATCCATCCACTACCAAAGGACCGGTCGAACGGCAAGTGGTCCGCATCATTACCCCCGGCACCCTCACCGACGAAAACTTACTCGACGAACGCCAAGAAAACCGTTTAGCGGCACTCGCCATTGGTGAACATAGATTCGGTTTAGCGAGTTTAGAATTGTCGTCGGGACGTTTCAATGTCACCGAACTATCCAGCCGCGATGCCGTAGCCGCCGAACTCGCACGGCTTCGCCCAGCCGAGTTACTCCTGCCCGAGGACGCCGAGCAACCGCCCATAGGACCTCACGCAATCACTCATCGTCCCCCCTGGCATTTCGATGTCGACACCGGACGCGAGCTGTTGACACGTCAATTTCAAACTCAGGATCTCGCCGGTTTCGGCTGCGATCACCTACCCCTTGCGGTGGCCGCGGCCGGGGCGGTTATTCAATATGTACAGCACACCCAGCGCAGCCTGTTACCCCACGTAACTGGCTTGACGGTCGATATCCACGACGATGCCGTGGTTCTCGACGCCCACACCCGACGAAACCTCGAAATCGAACACAGCCTGAGCGGGGATCGCCAACGCTGCCTGCTCGGCATTCTCGACCGTTGTGTCACCCCCATGGGTAGCCGCCTCCTGCGGCGTTGGCTCCTTCGACCACTGCGCGATCATGGGGTACTGCGGCAGCGCCATCAAGCCATCGCGCATTTGCTGACCCTAGCGACTCACACCGAGTTACAGGCCCAATTGCGCGGCATCGGCGATACCGAACGGGTTTTGTCCCGGGTGGCCTTGCGTTCTGCACGCCCCCGCGATCTACTCACCCTGCGCCTGGCCCTACAACGCCTGCCGACCCTGCGTCGACTACTAGAACAGCAAGATCAACCCCTTCTCGCCACAATCGCTGACAATCTCGGCGAGCATCCGGAAAGCTTCGCCTTGTTGCAATCAGCCCTGGTTGATCATCCTCCTGCTCTGCTGCGTGATGGCAAAATCATCAATATCGGTTACGACAATGAACTCGACGAACTGCGGGACATCACCAACAATGCCGAACACTACCTACTTGACCTCGAGCGCACCGAGCGAGAGCAAACCGGAATTGCCCAACTCAAGGTCGCCTTTAACAAAGTTCACGGTTATTACATCGAAATCGGCCGTGCCCACGCCACCAAAGTCCCAGCACATTACCAGCGCCGGCAAACCCTAAAAAGCGCGGAACGCTACATTACCCCGGAACTCAAAACCTTCGAAGACAAAGCCTTATCCGCACGCGAACGTGCCCTGGCACGCGAACGAGCACTGTACGAAGACATCCTTGATCGACTCATCGCCGATCTCGAAGCCTTGCGTGTCAGCGCCAATGCCATGGCCGAACTCGACGCCATCTGCAATCTCGCGGATCGAGCCGCACAATTGGATTACACCTGTCCCCGATTACAAGACGAACCCGGCATCCACATTGAAGCGGGTCGCCACCCCGTCGTAGAACACTTTCTTGACGATTATTTCGTTCCGAATGATATCTCACTCGACGATCAATCTCGCTTCCTCGTTATTACCGGGCCTAATATGGGCGGAAAATCCACTTACATGCGCCAAACAGCCTTGATTAGCTTAATGGCTTACGCTGGGAGTTTTGTCCCGGCTCGACATGTTGAACTCGGGCCAATCGATCGCATATTCACCCGCATCGGCGCCGCTGACGACCTGACCGCCGGACGATCCACCTTCATGATGGAAATGACCGAAGCCGCCAACATTCTACACAACGCCAGTGAACAAAGTCTCGTCATCATGGACGAAATCGGCCGTGGCACCAGCACCTTCGATGGCCTAGCCTTGGCCTGGGCCTGCGCCGAAGAACTCGCGCAATCGATCCGCGCGTTCACCCTGTTTGCCACCCACTATTTCGAGCTGACCGCGCTCGCCGAACACTACCCAACCGTCGCCAACGTCCATCTCGACGCACTCGAACACGGCGAAACC
>CAZWQC010000187.1:0-275 GCA_964635785.1 uncultured Ectothiorhodospiraceae bacterium | reverse complement strand
CTTTCCTGCACAATGTCAAGCCCGGACCCGCCAATCAGTCCTACGGTCTACAGGTTGCCCGCTTAGCCGGCGTCCCACCTGCCGTCATCCGTCGGGCGCAACAACGACTCCGTTTGCTCGAAGACATTAGCAGTCAACACGAACAACAGGCCAATCCCAACCGACAGCTCAATTTGTTCGATCAATACTCCTCCCATCCGGTGATCGATCGCTTGGAAACCATCGATCCGGATCGGCTCACCGCAAAACAAGCACTGGATTTATTATACGAACTT
>CAZWQC010000186.1:3983-5838 GCA_964635785.1 uncultured Ectothiorhodospiraceae bacterium | reverse complement strand
AGTTCTTGCGCTCGTCCCCCCCCCCCCCTGCCGGGAGGGGACGCAAGAACTTTTGAACCGATCGATACCGAGTGCTAGATAACCATGCTCGGAATGAATTCGTTTTACCGCTGCTGCCGAGGTGTTGTCTTGGCACGTAACCGTTCACATCCCCCCAATTTTCACCCTCACCCCGACCCTCCCCCAGCGGGAGAGCGAGGTTAAGGCAGGGGGAGGTGAACCGGGGTTACCTCGGCGCTTTCGCCCGGGCGGCTGTACCGCCGAACCTGCCCGGGAAGTTCGGTGTCCAGGCAGAGCCTTAAGTCCTGGCCCATTATTGCAAAAATCGCTGCCCCGGCAGAACCTAGGCAGCGGGCCTGAGTCGCTATCATAGCGGAAGGTATCCGTTGTCTCAGTCCGAGCGTTAATCCCCGACGCATCCAGTTGACTGAAGACGACCTGACCAGCTTGGGGAAAGAAACACATTGAAGACTAATGTTCCTGCTGAACCCGGTCCAAAGGATGTGGTTCGTCGGCCAACGAACGAAGGCAACGCTGTGCAGTCGTCGTTACACTCGGGTTTTGGCGTAACACCAAAATGCTCCAAGCAGCAGCAACTGCCCATAAAGCAACGCCTAGTGCAAGCGTGCTCCAGCTGATCCCGGGTACGGCGGCAGGCCCACCAAAACTGCTATAGACGATAGCAACCAGGGCGGCAAGGTAAAACACCGCAATGGGTGCGGCACAGATTGCCGCGCAACCGTGTCGAGAAACGGCTAACGGGGGTAGGAAAATGACTTTCAAGTTGATTTGCATCGTCATGCGCCTTTGGGTGGTGATCGTCGTTGTGGTCTTTGTTGGCGGGGTTCCCATCCCGGTCTTGCGAGGGTACCACTCGGTGAGCGAGAACACGAGTAAGCAAGGTTGATTGGTCTGGGAGTACGGGTATGAAGCGAGTCGCAGTGCGTCGATGGTTGGTGGGCGGTCGTGTGCAAGGGGTCGGATTTCGCCCGTTTCTCTATCGGCAAGCACACCGCATCGGTTTAACGGGGTGGGTGAAGAATCGTACGGGTTTGGTCGAGGTCGTGGCGCAGGGAACGCTCGCGGATCTCGCTGAGTTCGAGGCAGCGATGGTCGCAAAGGCACCGCCGCTGGCCCAACCAAAGATCGAACAAATCGATGCGCTGGAACTGTCTGTATCGTACGGATGGACGAGTTTTACCATTCTACCCAGCGAGGCCGGCACTACTACCCACGTACAGGTACCACCCGATTATTTTATGTGTGCGGACTGTCTCAAAGAGTTGAGCGATCCGCAGGCGCGTCGGTATCGTTACCCGTTTATCAATTGCACTCAATGCGGTCCGCGGTACACGATCATCAAGCGCTTACCCTATGATCGGCCGTTTACCAGCATGACGGGATTTCCGCTTTGCCCGGAGTGTCAGGCCGAATACGATGATCCGTTGGATCGTCGCTTTCACGCGCAACCATTGGCTTGTCCGCAATGCGGTCCGAGTTTGCGGTTTGTGCGCTGTACGGCTGCCGTGAGCGGGAACGAAGTGGCGCTGCGGCAAGCCCTTGCCGCTTTTCGCGCGGGTGATATCGTCGCCGTCAAGGGAATCGGGGGCTATCATCTGATGTGTGATGCCGCTAACGAGGCCGCGGTGCGGCGACTTCGTGACCGGAAACAGCGGCCGGATAAGCCCTTGGCGGTTTTGTTCCCTTGGTCCGGAGAGGATGGATTGGACAAGGTCCGTGCCTACGCCGATCCGGACCTGGTGGAAGCGCTGGCACTTTGCCAGCCGGAGCGCTCGATCGTGCTCATCGCCAAACGCGAGCGCAGCGAGGCCGTGTCGGGTATGCGCGCAGGCAT
>CAZWQC010000186.1:0-3973 GCA_964635785.1 uncultured Ectothiorhodospiraceae bacterium | reverse complement strand
CGAGTATCGCGCCAGGGTTCGCGGAAATCGGTGTCATGCTACCGTACAGTCCGTTGCATCATCTCCTGAGTCAGGATTTTGACGGCCCTTTGGTCGCCACCTCGGCAAATCTGAGCGGTGAGCCGGTTCTGACCGAGGCGGCGGAGGTCGAGAAGCGACTCGGCCACGTTGCCGATGCGTACTTGCATCATGACCGGCCGATTCTATTTCCCGCAGACGACAGCGTGCGTCGTGTGATTGCTGGAAAAGCTCGGTTGTTGCGAGGCGGACGTGGTGTGGCACCATTGGAACTGGCGTTGCCCGGTCGAGTCGAGCAACCGCTTTTGGCCGTTGGTGGTCATATGAAAAACACGGTTGCGCTGGCTTTTGACGATCGCGTCGTCATTTCACCGCATATTGGTGATCTGGATAGCCCACGTGCTCTGGCCGTGTTCGATTGTGTCGTCGAGCGCCTGTGCGAGCTCTACCAAGTCAAGCCGACACGGATACTGCATGATGGGCATCCGCACTATGCGAGCACACGGCGCGCACGACAGTGGGCGGACGAGTGGAAAATCCCGACACTGGCGATCTGGCATCATCACGCCCACGCCTCGGCGTTGGCCGGAGAGTTCCCGCGACAGACTACCCCGTGGTTGATGTTTACGTGGGACGGTACCGGTCTTGGCGAGGATGGTACGCTGTGGGGTGGGGAAACGCTGTGGGGCCGGCCGGGGGCATGGCAACGCGTCGCTCGGCTACGACCGTTTTTTCTACCGGGGGGTGACCAGGCGGGTCGTGAGCCTTGGCGAGCCGCAGCGGCCCTGTCTTGGCAAATCGGTGGACGGTGGGTGCCGCCGCTCGTTGTCGATGTCGAGCTCGCAAGACAGGCCTGGCAACAGGGTTTGAATACGCATAAAACCACGGCGGCAGGGCGAGTGTTCGATGCGGCTGCGGCTTTGCTCGGGGTATGTCAGAGGGCGAGTTTCGAAGGCCAGGGTCCGATGTTACTCGAACAGCTTGCCGCCAGCGTGGTAGCCGATGTTCGCACGCCATTGCCGCTTATTCGCACAACCGATTGCCTGGAAATCGATTGGGAGCCATTACTGCTCGAATTGATTGATCCGCAGCTTGCCGTGGTGCATCGTGCCGCCAGACTGCATGATCGATTGGCGGCAACCATCACGGCTGTCGCAGTGGAGATACGAGCCGTGCGTGGGCCGTTTGCCGTCGGTCTAACCGGTGGCGTGTGGCAGAATCGTCGGCTTGCCGAGACGGCGTGCAGTCATCTGATCGAGCACGGATTCTCGGTCTATCTACACGAGCGAATTCCCTGCAGTGACGGCGGGTTGTGTTATGGGCAGTGCATTGAAGCCATGGGATGAGGGAACAAATGCATCGCGCGATGGCTAACAATGGCTCGATCCGTCTCCCCCCGAGACGGGTCACAGACGGCGATGCAGTTCGCTGCCGACCGTCTGCACAGACAATCGTTCGCCGTTGTCGGTCAGCAAGACAAAGCCTTGACTCAACGACTCGTAAAGCCCAATGCATTGCCACGTCAAAGATCCGACACGCCTGGAAACCCCCATTGAAGTAGCATCCCGCCCGCCATCATCCCGCCGTCAACGCCTCGCTTAGCAACGCGCTACAAGTGATTTCCGCCGAATCCGGCACAACATGAGCGGCTGTATTGCGCGCGATGGTGGCGGCAGAAAATTGCCGCCACTCATCCTCCTTATCGGGATGATCTATTTATGTCCTTGTTTTATAACAATAAGCAAGTATGGCCCGGATTCTGCTTGACAGCGGCGAACTAGCACAAACCACATTGTTGTGTGGCAACGATTCGCTAACGGCAAGGGGAATTCGAGCAATGGCACAGGTCATCAATACCAATATCATGTCTCTGACAGCACAGCGGCATCTCATGATTTCGCAACGAACTCAGAATGAGGCGATGGAACGGTTGTCCTCTGGATTACGCATTAACACCGCCGCCGACGATGCGGCTGGCCTGGCCATTGCCGATCGCATGACCGCACAGATTCGCGGCATGAATATGGCGATTCGCAATAGCAATGATGCCGTTTCGGTCGTGCAAACCTCAGATGGGGCGATGCAAGAGACCACGAACATGCTGCAACGTATGCGCGAATTGGCAATCCAAGCGGCCAATGGCAGTAATTCGGAAGCGAACCGCGCACAACTTCAAGACGAAGTCAACCAGCTCAAGGGTGAAATGACTCGCATCGCGCAGACAACGAATTTCAACGGTATCAATCTGTTGGACGACAGTTTCCGTGACCGTCGATTTCATATCGGCGCCAGCGCGGTCGAAGATCTGGAGGTGTCGATCAGCGGCGTTGCGGCGGATGAACTGGAGCGTCATTCCTTGAATGGGGTTGCCGGAACCACCGGAGGGGTAGCGGCAAGTAGCGGCTCTGGCGCCGGAACGGCGCGCGCCAATGGTGCGACCAGCGGGGGGAACTCGATTGCGCAACAGACGCTGACGATCGCCGGCCATCGGGGAGAAGCGAAGATATCCCAAGGAACCATCGTGGCCAACAGTACCGCCGAAGAAATCGCCGGATGGGTCAATAACCGTACCGTGGAAACCGGTGTCTCGGCGCGGGCGTCAACGGAGGCATTTCTGCGCATGGACACGCTCGGTTCGGTGCTGACCTCAACCGGGGCATTGAGCTTTACCTTGTCGGCGGAAAACAAAATTTCGCGAGCCAACTCGGTGGGGGCGAGCATCGCGATTACCGGGTTCGTGACCTCAACGGGAGATATGACGGACGTTGCCGATGCCGTCAATAATGCGGCGGGAACGACGGGGATAACCGCGACGCTAACGGAAGACCGCAAGACTATCATGCTGGTACAAGACGAAGGCAAAGATATCGACATCAAGAGAGTCCAGTTCTCCAGCGCCAGTTCAGGGACGGATATCCTGCGCGTTCAGGGAACGGATATCGAGCAGATCAGCGCATCGACCGGGGCGGTGGCGACCGGTTTTTGGACGGCTGGGGGTGTGGTGGTGTTGAGTGAAACGGGGGGCAATACCTCGGTTGCCGTGGCAGGGCGTGTCGAATTCGAATCGACTCGTGCCTTTACGGTGGAATCCAACGTTGGTGCGTCGGCCGGCGGCATTGCCCCAAGTTTGGCGAGCGCAGGGGCCGCTTCGGAAGTTGCCCGGGTGTCGGACGTCGATATTAGCACGATCGCCGGGGCGATCGATGCGATCAAGATCGTCGATCAGGCCTTGGCCTTTGTCGACGATCAGCGCGCTTACCTGGGTGCCGTGCAGAATCGGCTGGAATCGACCATTAACAACTTGACCAATGTGTCCGAAAACACATCGTCAGCGCGCTCGCGAATTCGCGATGCCGATTTTGCCGCGGAATCGGCCAAACTATCGAAAGCGCAAGTGTTGCAACAGGCGGGTAATGCGATGTTGGCGCAAGCCAATGCCTCTGGGCAACAGGTGCTGCAGTTGCTTCAAGGCTAGTGAAAGACTACCATTTGCTCTTGGAAACGGGGCAGCGGCCCACACCGTCTGGCGTTTAGCCTCGCGGTGGGGAAACCGTCGAACGGTTGATGTGTTGCAAGTGACAGCGGGTATGGCGAGCGGATGATGGATGTTTGGCAAGTATTGACATTGGCCGTTTTGCAGGGTGTGACCGAGTTTTTGCCGATTTCGAGTTCCGCTCACCTAATTCTCGTGCCGGAATTGACGGGCTGGCCGGATCAGGGACTGGCCTTCGACGTTGCGGTGCATGTCGGGACATTATTCGCGGTGGTTGGGTATTTCCGTTCCGACTTGACCGCGATGGTGAGCGCATGGCTAGGATCGTTACGGGGACGGCGGCATGATCCGGCAGCGCGATTGGTTTGGGCCGTCGTGTTCGGGACCATTCCGGTTGCGGTTGCGGGGCTGTGGTGGAAAGATGTGATCGAGACGGAGCTGCGCTCGGCGACCGTCATCGCT
>CAZWQC010000185.1:0-5843 GCA_964635785.1 uncultured Ectothiorhodospiraceae bacterium | reverse complement strand
GCCGTTTTCCGACAGGTCGAACCGCGCGTCGACATTGAGTGGCAACGCCACGACGGCGATTATTTCAGCGCCGAAACCGTACTTTGTACGCTACGAGGTCCCGCCCGCGGCCTGTTGCTCGGTGAACGGACCACATTGAACTTCTTGCAAACCCTGTCCGCCACCGCGACCCAAACCCGAACGCTCGTCGATGCCGTGGCCGGCACAGGCACACGGCTTTTGGATACCCGCAAGACACTCCCCGGTTTGCGGACAGCGCAAAAATACGCCGTGCGTTGCGGCGGCGGTCATAACCACCGGATGGGATTATTCGACGGGATACTGATCAAAGAAAACCACATCGCTTGCGCTGGGTCCATTACCGCTGCGGTCGCAACAGCCCGCAACCTACATCCCAACGCCACGATCGAAGTCGAAACGGAAAACCTCGATCAACTCGTCGAGGCGCTGGCGGCCAATGTCGATCGTATTATGTTGGACAATTACCCGATCGAACGGATGGCGACAGCGGTCAAGATGGCAGCGGGGCGTTGTCCACTCGAAGCCTCCGGAAACATCGATGTCAACACCATCGCCGCCATCGCCGCGACCGGCGTCGACTACATTTCGGTTGGCAAAATCACCAAAGACATCAAGGCCATCGATTTGTCGATGCGAGTGAGTATGGGCAGTGCGCAGACGACCTGACAATGCCTCACCGCCGGGTCTCGACAACAGGACCAGGACTCAGCCACTAGGCCATAACGTCGATATGTCGACCGACAACCGAGCCCGGATCGACCGACGCCGAGACGCTCGTGACTGACGGCACACTGGCCAAAAGCTGCATCACGGACTGTTCCTGGGTAGCCAACGCGGTTTTGAGCATGGCCATGGCCGCAGCATTGTGCTGGCTGGCCTGCTGTTGCCACCGGATGGTGTTGATGGTGCTCGATATTTCCATCGTAGACGGTCCCCTCGTTGTGTTCGTCGCCAACGACCCTAGTGACAATCGATACATTCTTCGGCATCGTCGACTACACTGCATCTGACCACATAACCGACAAGTATGGCAGAAATCACCGAATTCGACGAATGGCACCTCGCCTGCACTCAGCTTGCACCCACCGCCGATCGCATGACGGCGTGGCGACTATTTCAGCAAGGCCTTGCATTCGTCCGCCGGTCTGTGCCACCGGCTCAGCCCGGAACCGCCGCACAGCAGGCGTTGAGTGTATTGCTGACGCACCAGTTGTTGCCAGGCATTGATGACGACCAACAGCAAACGCTAGACCATTTGGACGCGCTGGTCCATCAGCTCGAAATTCAGTATCCATCCGAAGCCACCGAAGCCGTCTCGGCCGACGCCTTGCTCGGTTTGCGCGCCCAGCTTGATTTACTCGAGCCCTTGTTATTGGCCGTACAGCAAAGCGCTTGGCATCCGTTGAGCGCAGTCCTGGCTCATATCGATGAAATCGAACATCGATGTCGGCGAGCCAATCCGTCCCTTTGTCAACGCATTGCCGAATTACGCTTGTCAACCTTGCGTCAACAAAGCCAACAGCTATTGACTCTGTTGCAAACGCCGGCCACCCGGGAAGCAACCACCGACGATTGGTCGTTTTACCACGAAGCAATGACCCTTTTGTTCGATCGTCACCGTTGCAGCGCCGCTTTGGGCCGATTGCCAGACGAGCTGCACGACCTCACCCAGACTGCCAACGAGCTGCGGCAGATACTTACCAGCACCGCTGCCGATCAATTGCGGAACACCGACTCGGCACAACGCCCCAATTGGCTGCACCGGACCGACAGCGAACTGCATGACCACCTCACGGATATTCTGAGCGAAAGCGAAGACTGGCCAAGAACCAGCCGCGTCTTCGCCCTCGCATCACTGCGGGCAGATGTCGCTACATGCCTGCAGACGATGGCAGACCATGGACTTCCCAAGCCAACCCGGCTGACGCGGATCTACCGCTATTTGCATACCACCTGGGTCGAGCAAACCGTACTTTTGCGCCTGGAATCGCGGTTTTCCTCCCGCTCGATTCGACGTCTCGACCGCTTCGTCCTCGTCGCGATTATGGGCGTCCTCGGGCTACTTTTGATTGAATGGACCGTCGCGTTACCGCCTATCTGGCACTGGTCGCTTGCTTGGGTCGACACCGTCATTTGCGCCGTTTTCATCTTCGACTTCGGGCTGCGCTTTCAGGCCGCCCCCGATCGCCGGCACTATTTCCGCCGCCACTGGTTCACCGATTTGTTGCCCGCCATTCCCTTCGGCATCATCACCTTAAGCCTGGGCGCTTTCTCCGCCGCCCAGCACACCTCGGCGGTCCGGGCCTTGCGTCTACCGGCACTGGTCGCACGCAACTCACGCCCAGTCGTGCGGCTGCTGCGTATCGTCCTGTTCTTGCTGCGCGGAATGGACCGCATGGTGCGTCACTACAGTTGGCTGTTGAACCGCGACATCGTCTTCTTTACTCCCGCTCCACCCCGCGATTTACGCACCGAACTGCTCCAGCGCACCGACACCTTGCGTCATCGACTGCGACAACACATCAACGAGATGACCGCCACCTCAGGCGAACATGGCCACGATCTTTTACGCAAAGACATCGCCTACACCGAACATCGCCTCACCCTATTGTCACATTGGCAACCGTACACACCGCTAAGCCGGCGACAGACCGTCATGCAACGCACCACCAATCACCAACGGGCCATTCGCGTCGAGGAAGTCATCGACTCGCTAACCAATACTGACGAAGAGGCCATCGAAATCACCCTTGGCGCCGAGTTTCCTCGCCAAGTCGCCAACTTGTCCCGCGTCGCGGTATTACCGCCACTGCGCTGGTTACCCGTATTCGGCGAAGCCGCTCGAGCGAAACGCCGCGCTCGAACCCATTTAGAGCAAGCGACCCGGTTCGCTCACCAGCTCGGCTACCGCCTACAACGATTGAACGATCGTCTCCTGATGTTTGCCGATCTGCATGGCATCATCACCCCTGCCCAGCTGGTCGATCGAGCTGGAGGTCTATTGGTCAACGCGATGCAGCGTCCGGCCAAGCGATTTTTGTTCATGGGCATCTTATTTACCATACTGACCCTATTGGTCGAAATCACCCGCATCCCTTGGCTGGACGCGACCGCAGGCTGGCTTCGTGAACACCTTGGCCTGCCCATCATTCTCCTTGGCAGCATCGCGTTCGCCATGGTTCAACTGGGCAACTGGTTCCAACGCGTCGCTGCAACCGCCAACGCCGCTTCCATACGCGCCGCACAGGCGCAATTTCTCGACCTACTCAATCAAACCAAAAAGCGACGTCACGACATCGATTACGCCTTGCTCAAGGAACGCGTACTCGACCCGGAAGTTCGGATCGGTGGGACACAACCTCCATCGTTACCTACCTGCACGGATTTCATCACCGCCGCCAGGCATAGCTTTGTCCATCACCAAGCCAACGCCATCGGTCTTGCCGATCGCATCGCCCTACTCTATCAAGACTACATGGCCAGCGCGCCACTTCATGCCAATTCCCGCACCAGTACTCGGCAACTGCTCGGCAACTTCACGCTCAAAGACTTGACGCAACGTGTCATGCGTTTTACCAAACGCGAGCAAAAGCAGCTACACGCATTGCGCCTCGATCGCGTCGGCGGGCTGCAAAGTCCCGGATTGTGGTTTAATTTTATCACTCAAGCCGTCGCGCAGCGGGTCGGTGCGTTGATCGAAGACTACAACCGCAACGTACTGCCTTTGACCGAACGTCAATCCCTCCCCGAGGCGCATCCACGCCAACAGCAATTCAACCGTTGGCTTAAGCGCAAGCAAGGACTGACCCTCGCGCGAAACGAAACCGGCCCTATCAACTTAGGTTATGCGACTACCGCATTCACATCGCTGGATTTTCTTACTGTCGACGATAACCGCATAGCCAATCTCGATGCTCAATTCGGTGGTGACATCGTTCGTCGGATTCACGCTGATCGCAAACGATTGATTCGGGAAATTTTTGGAACATTGCCCTTTTACAACCGACCATCGACCGAGCGTTCGATTAATTTATACCGGTTATACTGGAATTTCCTGGGGAACAGCCGACTGTTTTGGCTACCGTTCACGCTCTCCGGTGTCGCGATACGTGGCATCGGTTGGCTATCGAAGGCATTTTATCGTACGCTCAAGCAACTCCTCGACCCAGAGTATCAACCGCCGATTCTGCCCGAAGAGGCCTTCGCCGACTTTTCGGTCGCATTACGCAAACTCTTGCGCATGCGCAAACCCGTATTTCTCGCCGCCTGCCGTCTGCGTGCCCGGATCGATATCGAGTACCTGGGGTTGGCCTTGCCCGGCCGCAAAACCAGCACGGTGAATAATGGAATAATATCCAGCGACCTCAGTTCGGTGCAGGCGTCATTGATGGAACGCGACCCGTTCCACGAACTCGCAGCGACACAATTCGAATTGGTCGAGAAATTATCAAGGTACCTAACCGAACACGGGCTGCTTGGGCTGGCTTTACACCGCTACCTGCAACAACATCAGCCGCACCTGGCAAACCAGCCCCTGCGGGCGTTACGTGCCATCACCATGGCGCATGCCGTCAATTTCGATGACCTTGCCGACCACATTCACGCCGAACTCGAACTACCGAAAACGATACAACAAGCAATTGGTCAGCGGGGCTATCCAACCAGTGGTCGGCGTTGGCTGTGGCGCCTGTTACAACCGCTACGCGACCGCTCACACCAGCTACGGCTGCGCCTGGACCGGGGCTACCGGCGTGATTGGGCCCATTTCCAAGCGTGGTGGTCAAACCAACAGGACACGTGGATCACCCAGACCGGCATCGCTGGCCCGCAGTTGGTGGGCTACTTGACGCGCTGGTGGCAGAACCAACCGACCGGATTCCGCCGCTTCGTATCCTTAGCCAGTATCGCTCCCGCCTGTGGTCTGGAAGAACGGATTCACGAGACGATCGACAATGTGCTTTCCGGGGAAAACATCTGGAGCGAACAACTACTGACCCTGCGTACCGTACAAACCTTGACCGTCATGGACTTCGCTTTGGAAAAAGAGTTAATTTGGGTTCTAGGCGATTATGCCAACGGCAAACCATCAGCGCCACCTGCACGTTAACCACGCACCCCATGGCTGCCATTCTCTTCAACGATTCGGGTCGACACTCCGCAAGGAAAGACCCATCTTGCAACCGCAAGCCAGCTGACGCCTGGCCAGAAAAACTCAACGATTGTTCTCGCCACCAACCCATAGTAATCACGCTCAATCATCAAACCATAATACTTATACAGTTACTGCATACCAACCCTTTGCGCTAGTTCTAGCTGCAATACCGGTAACGACCACGCTGCAATCACCGCCAACCCAAGTGATGTGGTCGGAAAAAATGCCGTTACCGACACGGGCGAAAAATCTGGAAAATCCTGTTGACATTTGTCTTTTTATGCAGTCGCTAATAATCGCCCTGCCCAATTGACGGGACGTTCATCGCGTTGGGATGTGAGCCGCAGGTACATTGCACAGAGGGCCGCCGCTGGCGCGTCACTGCCATTAAGTTGGGCCCCTCCCCTTACCTCAGACCTCATCGAAGTCAATCCCCAACTCGCGCAAGCGTTCGGCATAACGAGCGGCTTGCACCTCGGCACTAACAGCCCGTTGTTCGGCCTCTAAGCGCAGCCTGGCCTCATCCGCGGCCCGTTGTTCGGCGCTAGTAGCGCGTTGTTCCGCCTCTGCCGCCAAACGCTGCGCCTTGGCCCGCAATTCCGCCTCCAGCGCGATATGTTCCCGTGCCTCGCTCAAGGCCGGCCAGACATAGTCCTTATAGACTGGGTGC
>CAZWQC010000184.1:0-5862 GCA_964635785.1 uncultured Ectothiorhodospiraceae bacterium | reverse complement strand
CCGATGCGCTGGCAAACAGTGCATGAACAACGCATCGTCGGCGGCGTACTCGAACAATTCCCGGGTCACCTGATAATCGGCGAATGCACGTCGCCGCGCGAGTTGTTCTTCTTCCTGTCCCATGCTTGCCCAAACATCGGTCGCCAGCAAATGCGCGCCCGACGCCGCCGCCCGCGGATCGCGCATGACCTCGACATGCGCAGCCCCACTGGCCACAATCGCCGGATCCGGTTCATAACCCGCCGGGGTTGCCACACGCAGCTTGAAATCGAGCTGCCGGGCAGCGTTGATATACGAATGGCACATGTTATTGCCGTCACCAATCCAAGCGACCGTACGCCCTTGAATATCACCGCGGTGCTCGAAAAACGTCTGCAAATCCGCCAACAATTGGCAGGGGTGATAGCGATCCGTCAAGCCATTGATGACGGGTACCTGCGAATAGGCTGCGAATCGCTCGATGGTTTCGTGTCGATAGGTTCGAATCATGATGCCATCAACCATTCGCGACAAAACCCGAGCCGTATCCTCGACTGGCTCGCCCCGCCCGAGCTGGGTGTCACGATGCGATAAAAACAGCGCATGACCACCAAGCTGAGTCATACCAACCTCGAACGAGACACGGGTACGTGTCGACGATTTCTCGAAAATCATACCGAGACTCCGACAACGCAAGGTTTCAATACAATCGCCGCGTTTCCATGCGTGCTTGAGCTCAGTCGCCCGATTCAAGATGGCGCGCAATTCCTCGGCGCGCAGATCCAACAAGGATAGGAAATGGCGTACAGCCATAGTCAATCTCCTTACTCGGCCAAGAACTCGGCCACGATTGCCGAAACCGAATCGAGAATTTGTTCGGCCTGCGGTTGCTGCAAAATTAACGGCGGGAGCAAACGAATCGTTCGTTCCGCGGTGACATTGACCAACAGACCACGGTCCAGTGCACGTCCAACGATGGGAGCACCGGGTTTCTCGAGTTCCACGGCCAACATAAGACCTTTCCCGCGAATATCCCGCACACCGTCAAGTCCGGCTAATCGCTGACGGAATCCTGCCAACAAATAATCCCCCATCCAAGCGGCACGCTCGCTTAACCCTTCTCGCTCGATCGTTTCCACGACAGCGCGGGCGGCGGCACAGGCGAGCGGGTTCCCGCCAAACGTACTCCCATGACTACCCGGACCGAATAGGTCCGCCGCTTTGCCGCGCGCCATACACGCGCCGATTGGCACACCGTTAGCCAGACCTTTTGCCAACGTCACGACATCCGGGATGACGTCGTGGTGTTGATAGGCCAGCCAGCGTCCGGTTCGACCGACCCCGGTTTGGATCTCATCCAAGATTAAAAGCCAATCATTCTCATCACAAAGCGCGCGTAGCTTCCGCAAGTAATCCGGCGCCGGCAACCGAATCCCCCCCTCGCCTTGAATCGGCTCGACCAACACAGCGACCACGCGGGTCGTTTGCTCACCCAACTTGGCAACCGCGTCGACATCGTCATACGGTACGCGGAAGAACCCCGACGGTAACGGGTCGAATCCGAGTTTGGCTTTTTCATTGGCGGTCGCTGCCAAGGTTGCGAGGGTGCGGCCGTGAAACGCTCCTTCGGTGACGATGACGCAAGGTTCTGACCGACCGGTCCTGTGCCCGTACAAGCGGGCGAGTTTGAGCGCCGCTTCGTTCGCTTCTGCGCCTGAGTTCGCAAAAAACACACGGTCCATACCGGCGACTTGGCAAAGCAACGCGCCGACCTCTTCCTGCAAGGGAATTCGATACAAGTTGGAGGTGTGCAACAAGCGTTCGGCCTGCTCGCAAATCGCTTTGGCAACAGCAGCGTGGGCATGACCGAGACCGACGACCGCGATACCGGCAAGCGCATCGAGATAACGTTTACCGTCGCGGTCCCACAGCCATACTCCCTCACCGTGGGTAAAGGCGACCGGCAACCGCTGATAGGTGTTCATCAAAAAATCTTTCATGCCGGGAAACCCCAATCGGCAAACAAAAACGGCAGCCAATGAGCTGCCGTCCTTCGATCCTATACTGATTGAATCTGCTCACGCAAGAACCGCCAAGGAATGATTTGGTCGGTGTCAACGGGTGTCACCCGTCGCCACCCCAAATCCGCAAGACAACCAGCCTATTCGTTGCGCATGCACCCAGTCGATAGGCCGATGTATTCAACCTCGATCCTTCAGCTAGATCCGCAACTCTACCATATTGATCATTGCCATAGCGCTATTGAGCTGGCCCAACCCGAACATGAGCCAACCACGTCGGTAACAACCGGGGTCTTTGGCAACGCTGAATCGCTTGGTGACGCGAGCGATGACATCGCAACGCCCGCGGCGCTTGGCTAGGCCAGCCCAGCCTAACACAGCATCAATAATGGCTGGCGACGAAGTCCCAATTAACGATGTCCCACACGGCACCCAGATACTTCGGACGCGCATTGCGGTAATCGATGTAATAGGCATGCTCCCAAACGTCGATGGTGAACAACGCGGTCTTGCCTTCGGTCATTGGCGTGCCGGCATTGGAGGTATTGAAGATCTCGATGCTACCATCACCATTTTTGACCAACCAAGTCCAACCCGAACCGAAATTGCCGGCACCGGACACCTCGAACTTCTCTTTGAATGCCTGAAACGAGCCGAACGTTTGGCTAATGGCATCCGCCAGCGGGCCGCTTGGTTCACCGCCTTTACTTGGGCTCAAGCAATTGAAATAGAATGTATGATTCCATACTTGCGCGGCATTGTTGAAAACCCCGCCGGCCGGCGCTTTCATGACAATGTCCTCAAGGCTCGCGTTTTCGAACTCCGTTCCTGGAATCAGCTTATTGAGATTGGCCACATAGGTCGCATGGTGTTTGCCGTGATGATACTCCAAAGTCTGCGCGGAGATCACCGGCGCAAGCGCATCCAACGCATAAGGCAAAGCGGGCAGTTCGTGAGTCATGCTGGTCACCTCTGGTTTTGTTGACTATCTTTGTCAGGATATACGACACCGCCAGCGTAGGCGAAAACGGGCCTTGGATGCAACCGTTTGGGCTCCTACCGTCTGCTCGCGCATCATTTAATCCTAATGCCTGCGCCTATCGCTCTGCCCACACCCGGATCGAACCCCGATATCCCCCGAGCGGGATATTGGTTGCTTTTAGAATTAGTCTAATCTTGCAGGTCATCGCACCTTAACTTCCTGACACGAACCCTGGAGGGCATTCCGATGGATGTCACCGAACGTATCCAACAACGGCTTCGACAACACCGCATCGTCCTGTTCATGAAAGGCGACCCCACTTTCCCAATGTGCGGTTTTTCCGCGCGCACATCCGCCGCGTTGCAAGAAGTCGGTGCCGAGTTTGAACATGTCAACATTTTACAGGATCAAGCGCTTCGCGAAGCGCTCAAGACCTATTCCGGCTGGCCGACCTACCCTCAGCTGTATATCGATGGTGAACTGATCGGCGGTCATGACATTGTGATGCAACTCTATGAGAGCGGCGAATTGGCCCGCATGACCCAACCGGTTGCCGCGTAAAACACGACGGCAATCAATCGACAAGAGGCCGGATCTGCGAATGCCCATCCGGCCAATCGCGTTGATCGAGATTCCCCCATCACTCTGCCTTAAACGACTCCCCGGCCAAAGCGGCATACGCCTGCCAACGATTGATGATCGTGCAAAACAAATCGGCCGTTTTTTCGGCATCGTATAACGCCGAGTGCGCTTCCTCGTTTTCCCACGACAAGCCCGCCGCGCGCACCGAACGGGCCAGCACCGTTTGCCCGAACGCCATCGCGCTCAACGTCACGGTATCGAAGCTGCTGAATTGATGGAAGGGGTTGCGCTTGATGCCGTTGCGGTCGGCGGCTGCGTTAATGAATTGCAAATCGAAGTAGGCATTGTGACCCACCAAAATGGCGCGACTGCATTCGTTGAGTTTTACCTCGGCGCGGACAATCTTGAAAACTTCCGCCAGACCCTCCGGCTCTGGTACGGCCAGCCGCAATGGGTGATGGGGATTGATGCGATTGACCTCGAGTGATTTTGGGTCAAGTCGCGCACCGGCGAACGGCTCTAAATGGTAGGACATAGTCTGATAACGGAACACTTCACCCTTGTCGTTCATGCGCAGCAAAACCGCACCAATCTGCAATAAAGCATCGGTCTTCGGATTGAATCCACCGGTTTCCACATCCACCACGACAGGTAAAAACCCTCGAAAGCGCTTGCGGAACGGGATATAGGCTGGACTTGGCTCGTTCATGGCAGGAGCTTAACCGATTCTTGCCAGCAACGCGAACCCTCCCCGCGCTTTGAGCTGGCGACGACAAGACCGAGCGATCCTTCGCTCGTGTATATCGAATACGACCGATTCGTGTTTGCATTATTGCCATGACTGCGTTAGGCTTTCCCATGCAAAGGCCGATCACAACAGACCAGTGCTCCACGCTCACTGCGCGATCGTTCGGCCTTGTCGACAGTTCCCTGTTGTGCGGATTGTCGCCAGACAACCAGGGAGCTAGCGCGCTTATCCCCATTCACGGGAACCATCAACCTTGTTTATCACTACAGTCACGAATCGGAATCCATTATGCTCTATCGTTTAAACGCCACAATTCGAAGTCGAAACTGCGTCACCGACGCCTTACTGTGCTTTCTTACCACCGGGTGGCTAGTGCTACCGATGGCCTTCGCCGAGGAAGTCGAGCGAGCCGACCCTGGAACCGTCACCCTCGACACCCTCGAAGTCACCGATACCTTACGTGAGCGCTTGCAGCGGATGGGTACATTGAAAGACGTGATCGAAAAAACCGAAATCCTCACCTCGCAACGGCTTCAGGCCAAACAAGCGAGCAACCTCAGCCAAGCAGTCGAGAACGAACCGGGAATTCGTGTCAACAACGAATGCTCCATGTGCGGCATCAAGCGCGTTATGATCAATGGTCTGAAAGGCGAACACACCACTATCTTGATCGACGGGGTGCCTGTCCACTCCGTGGTCTCGAGTTATTACGGCACCGACGCGGTGACAACCGCAGGCATTGAACGCATCGAGGTTGCTCGTGGTTCCGGGGCTTCCTTGATTGCTCCTGAAGCGATCGGCGGCACGATCAATATCGTCACCAAAAAAGCGGTTGATAACGGTGCCATCGCCGATGTGAGCTTTGGCGAAGACGGTTATCGCCGTGCCGCACTGACCGGAACCGGTGTCGCCAACAATGGCAAGACACGCGCCACCATGACGGCTCAATACGACGCCATCGACCAGTTCGATGGCGATGAGAACGGGGTCAACGAGAACCCGGGCATTGAGAATCGGTCGCTAACGTTGAAGATCGATCACGAATTGACGCCAGACGATCATATCGAGGTTCGCCTGGCCACGTTCCGCTCGGCCATATTGGGTGGCCCCTTGGGCAGCTCGCGTGCGCAAGCGCTAGCTTCGACGGCAAACGGCGAAACCGCCGCAGCGGATCTATTCGAAAACGGCGATGTCCGTCAAACCTTCCTCGGCAATCCGTGGGAAACCTCGGAGGTCATCGATACCGAACGCCATGAAGTGACTTTGCGCTGGCTGCATGCAATGGGCGACCGCTTGAACCTGCAAGTCACCGGCAATTACGTCAACCACGGGCAAGACTCGTTTTATGAAGGCTTCGACTATGTCAACGACGACGATATTTTCTACGGCGATCTGCGGTTGAACTATTTCTTGGGTTATGGCCACATGCTCACCATCGGCGCGGATTTGCGTAGTGAACGGCTGCGTTCTCAATCCGATGCGCTGCAACGAATGCAAGCAACCGACCCCGGTTTGACTGGCGACAGCTTCGATTACTTGTCTTACGGCGG
>CAZWQC010000183.1:0-5869 GCA_964635785.1 uncultured Ectothiorhodospiraceae bacterium | reverse complement strand
CTGCACCAAGCGGTAGGCTAAATAGGCGCTCCCCACAGCCAACATGGCGCCCCCGGCAATCGGCGCGCCGGTCGCCAGTGCTGTCACCACCACCGCCTCACCACTCACGATCGCCTCTCCTTACCGATACGCGCACGTGGTCCCGTCTCAAACCACCACAGACCCAAACCGGCCCCAACGATGATTCCGGCACCCAACCAGGTCGTACCGGTCGGCACCTCGTCGAACAGAAAATAGCCCAAGCCAAGACCCCACAGCAATTGCGAGTACTGAAACGGCGCCGCAACCGAGGCTTTCACCCGACGAAAGCCGACAATGATCGCGATCAAACCAAACGCTTGCAGCATCGCACTCAGGACAAACCAACCCAAATCCGACATCGCCGGCGGCAACGACAACCACTGACCACCCAAGCCGAACCCGAGGACCAACAACCCAAGCGGATAGATTGCCATGCCGACACTTCCCTCATCCGCTCGCAATCGACGCACCAATAGATTGGCCACAGAGAACACACCCGCCAACACCAACGCAGCCAACAAACCCGGCGCGGCGGAGAGCTGTTGCGGCTGCAACACGAACAAACTACCAACAAACCCGGCCACGACCGTCAACAATCGAACCGACGTCAACCGCTCTCCTAGCAAAACCGGCGCCAACAATGCCGTGATAACCGGTGCGGTGAATATCATGGTATACACCGAGACCATCTCGGCATGAGCAAAGGCGTACACCGCCAGCCAAGCCGCACCGGCCACCAGAACCGCCCGCAATGCCTGCAAACGGGGTTGCCGCGTCATCAGCGTCGCACGAAAACCGTAACGCTGCGCAACCACCAACAGCAACGCTAACGCAAAGACACTGCCCCAGGCGAGAACCTGCTCGATCGGATACCGTGTTGCCAGCATCCGGCGGACCGCATCGTTAAGCGAAAACGCGAAAAAAGCGGCTAACACGAAGCCAATACCCGTCAGTTCAGGGTGTTGTACGCGCAACGCGCGACTCCGCCAAGTAGATCTCGCCGCCCTGGCGTTGAAACTCCGCTGCTTTATTGCGCATCTCGCGTTCGGCGGCAACCTCGTCAACGGTATGACCGTCACCTGTCTGATCGCGAAGGTCTTGCGTGATTTTCATCGAGCAAAATTGCGGGCCGCACATCGAGCAAAAATGCGCGAGTTTATGGCCTTCCTTCGGTAGTGTGGCGTCGTGATAGGCCCTTGCCTTGTCGGGGTCCAGGCCCAAATTGAACTGATCCTCCCAACGAAATTCGAACCGCGCCTTGGACAGTGCGTTGTCACGCAGCTGGGCACCAGGATGCCCTTTGGCAAGATCGGCCGCATGGGCGGCAATCTTGTATGCCACAATGCCTTCGCGCACGTCTTCCCGATCCGGCAACCCCAAATGCTCCTTCGGCGTCACATAACACAACATCGCCGTGCCATACCAACCGATCTGCGCCGCGCCGATCGCCGACGTGATATGGTCATAGCCTGGCGCAATGTCCGTTGTCAAAGGACCTAACGTATAGAACGGGGCATCAAAACAGTCGATCAGCTCTTTGTCCACGTTTGCCTTGATTCGCTGCATCGGCACGTGCCCCGGACCTTCGATCATGACTTGACAATCCTGTTGCCAGGCACGCCGAGTCAACTCGCCCAGCGTTTCCAGTTCAGCGAATTGGGCCGCGTCGTTGGCATCGGCGATGGAACCGGGGCGCAGTCCGTCGCCCAAGGAGAACGCCACATCGTAGGCCCGCAGAATCTCGCAAATCTCATCGAAATGCGTGTATAAAAAATTCTCGCGGTGATGCGCCAGACACCATTTCGCCATGATCGACCCACCTCTAGACACAATGCCGGTCACACGCTTCACGGTGAGCGGAATATACGGCAAACGCACCCCGGCATGGATGGTGAAGTAATCGACACCTTGCTCGGCTTGTTCGATCAGGGTATCGCGGTACAACTCCCAGCTCAACTCGGCCGCCTTTCCGTCGACTTTTTCCAAGGCCTGGTACAACGGCACGGTACCCAGCGGCACCGGCGCATTGCGCAACAACCATTCGCGGGTTTCGTGGATGAACGAACCGGTCGATAAATCCATCACGGTATCGGCGCCCCAACGCAGGGCGAAAACCATTTTTTCCACCTCCTCTGCGATCGAGGAAGTCACCGCGGAGTTACCGAGGTTAGCGTTGATCTTCACCCGAAAATTCCGCCCGATAATCATGGGCTCGCTTTCCGGATGATTGACATTGGCGGGGATGATCGCCCGACCGGCAGCCACTTCGTCACGCACGAACGTTGGTGTAACCCAATCGGGCAACGTTGCACCATGCCGCTCGCCGGGATGAGACAGCAACAAACGTTGATACCGCGGATCGGCCCGCAACATCTCCAACCGGTTGTTTTCGCGAATCGCAACGAACTCCATTTCCGAGGTAATCATACCGCGGCGAGCGTACGCCATCTGCGTGACCGCCTGCCCGGATTTCGCTCGCCGTGGTTGGCGCAAATGTTGGAAGCGAATCGCCGCACGCTGCGGATCACTCATGTTGCGCTGGGTATACGCTGAGGTCGGCGCAGGCAAAAGCTCGGTATCCCCACGCTCTTCGATCCAGGCCGTGCGCACCGGCAAAAGCCCCTGATGCAAATCGATCTCAACGGCAGGATCGAGGTACGGGCCCGAGGTGTCGTAAACCGGGATCGGTGGGTTCGGTTCCGGTCCATCGCGACCGATGGTCGGGCTCTGTACCACTTCGCGCAAGGGAACGCGAAGGTCAGGCCGGGAACCCTGTTGGTAAACTTTGCGCGTCCCGGGAAACGGGCGAGTGACCTCCGCGGCGATGCGCCCCGTCGGTTGCAGAAATTCGTTTGGCATAGCGCTCATGGTGGCGACCTCGTCTTGACGTCAACACGGCGGAGTACGACGACGAAGGACCACCGGCGCAGTCTTTCGAAGCATTCCCTCCGCCGGCATTAACCGGTTCAGGTTCAAAGGGACTATCTCAGCCGTTGCCCGCCACCGCCTGACCGACTCGCATGTCGCGAACCACTCGCGACAGCAAGACGCCCACGACAGCACCGTCGAACAGCACCCCCAGCTTCATCTATCGGTTTTTGCGAAAGCGACCAGCGTCTCATCGGTCGAGATACGAGCGTAAGCTTCGTGTTAGCGAACCTGAAGGCGCCGAGAAACTTTGCAAAAATTTTTACGTGACACCCTAGTGTAGCAACATTCGATCTCGCTGGGTAGGCCTTCGGTCAACCTGCTCCGAAGGTTTTGCTAGCCCCAAGGCAGTCGCACGCCCCCGCCACATCGAATCCAGTCCCCCTGGGCAGAACAACTTCGCATGCACAACGCTGGGTCATCGGTTATCATTTCCCATTTGCATTGCATTTGGTCTGACCACATCACGATGTCCGAGCTCAATCCTCAGCAACTTGAATCCGTTCGCCATCTCGGCAGCCCCTTGCTCGTGCTCGCCGGCGCAGGTAGCGGGAAAACGCGCGTTATCACCCATAAGCTGGTTTATCTGATCAAGGAACTCGGTGTGCCCGCCCGGCACATTGCCGCAATCACCTTTACCAACAAAGCTGCCAGGGAAATGAAACAACGTGCGGCCGAGCTGCTCGACAGAGGCGGCATGCGCGGCTTGACGGTGTGTACTTTTCATGCCTTGGGCTTGGATATGGTCCGTCGCGAACATCGCTTACTCGGTTTCAAGCCCGGCTTCTCCATCCTTGATACCGCCGACAGCCTGAATGTCATCAAGGAACTTCTGCGCAAACAGGATAGCGCAGGCGAAGCCGATATTGACGAAATACGGCAGGCGATCTCCGGGTTAAAAAACGCATTCATTACGCCAGCGCGCGCCTTGCAACAAGCCGATACCGAGCACAGTCTTCACGTCGCAAAGATTTTCGAGCGCTATCAACGCCAATTACGCGCATACAATGCTTTGGATTTCGACGACTTGATTCTCCAACCAGTGGCCTTGTTACACCAACACGAAGCGGCACGCGAACGTTGGCGGCAACGCATCCGCCACTTGCTGGTCGACGAGTACCAAGACACCAACGCTTGTCAATACGAATTCTTGAAGCTATTGATGAGCTCGAGCGGGCATTTCACCGCCGTCGGCGACGATGATCAGTCGATCTATGCGTGGCGTGGCGCGCAACCGCAAAATCTCGCCAGACTTAGTCAGGATCTACCTAACCTCAAAGTGGTCAAGCTCGAACAAAACTATCGTTCGACCGGCCGTATCCTCGCCGCGGCCAATGCATTGATTGCCGTCAATCCGCATCTGTTCGTCAAACGCTTATGGAGTAGCTACGGGCCGGGCGACCGGATTCGCGTCATTCCCTGCCAAACACCCGACGCGGAGGCCGAGCGGGTGGTCGGCGAGATTTTGCGCCGACGTTTCACCGACCGCGTTGAATTTGGTGCGTTCGCTGTGCTTTATCGCGGCAATCACCAGGCCAAACCGTTCGAGCGTCTGCTCAGAGAGCAAGAAATTCCCTATGTACTAAGCGGTGGACAGTCGTTTTTCGATCGCAGTGAAGTAAAAGACACCTTGGCCTATTTACGTTTATTGGCCAACCCCGACGATGATACGGCGTTCTTACGCATCATCAACACACCGCGACGAGAGATCGGACCGAACACGCTGGAAAAGCTCGGCGAATACGCCACCCGGCGGGAGATTGGCTTGCTTGCGGCAAGCTCCGAGCTTGGGTTAGCCACCGTGTTACCGACCCGTGGCTATCAACGGTTGAGCACCTTCGCCGAGTGGATGCAGAGCCTCATTACCGCTGCACAGACTGATCACCCCGTGCGTATTGCCCAGCGTCTTCTGGCTGAATCGGGTTACCATGATTGGCTACTGGAAAGCAGCAAAAACAGCCAACAAGCGGAAAAGCGGCAGAAAAACGTTCAGGAAGTCTTGAACTGGATGGAGAATTTGGCTCGCTCAGCCGATGCCGAGCGCAGCGTCAGCGATCTAGTCCGACACATGGCATTGATGGACATCCTGGAACGCAGCGGAAACGAGGACACACCGGATCGCGTTCATCTCATGACATTGCACGCCGCGAAAGGTCTGGAATTCGATCAGGTGTTCTTGGTCGGCTTCGAGGAAGGTTTGCTACCGCACGAGAACAGTATGTCACCCGAGCAGCTCGAAGAAGAGCGTCGCTTGGCGTATGTCGGCATTACCCGTGCCCGACGCCGCTTGACCATCACCTTCGCCGCCAAACGCACACGCGGTGGCGAATCAATCGCCGTGGAACCCAGTCGCTTTCTCGCGGAACTCCCAGAGGAACACCTGGACTTTGAGGACACTAGCCGCCAGCCGAGTCGAGAGGAATCGCGTGAAACCGGTCGCGCGCATCTATCGCGGCTTAAGGATATGATCGGTCCCAACTAGCCATCGGAGCATGACTGGGTCAACTAAATCCGCAAACTGACCGCCGTAGCGAAGCGATACCCGGTCGACCACTGTCGTTGCCGGCAGAGCCGCCAAACAATGGTGCCAACGCCACGACCTCGGCACCAGTCAGGAACTACAACAAATAATACGCCTTCAACACCTGTGCAAGTTTCGGATCCTCCGGTGCAAGCTCCCGCAGGGCGTGGATCAAACGCGTCAGCCGCGAGCCCTCCGGGGTCTTTAACTCCAGATCGCGTTCCAGGTCAATTTCGATGCGCTCTAGCCGCTGCTCTAGCGGGCGCAAGGCGGTCTTTCTATCCCAGACCACAAAGCCAATCAAGCCAAACATGGAGACCAACATGGCGATCATCAGCGATTCTAGGAAGGAAAAACGCTTCTCGATGGCCTCGAAACGCTCGTCCACGGCTTGAAAAC
>CAZWQC010000182.1:0-5878 GCA_964635785.1 uncultured Ectothiorhodospiraceae bacterium | reverse complement strand
CGCAGGCAGGCGCGATGCTCACCCAGCCATCAGGCTGGCCGCATAGCCGTTTGCTCGCACGATGCGTTGGCGATAGAGTTCCGGGAACTCAGGCACCACCGATTGTTTGACGACCTCCATGGCCATTAGCGTTTGCATCCATTGGTGCAGTTGCGGCAACCGCTCGGCGGTCAGGATCGGGCGAATGCCAGCGAGTAGGTGGTAGCGCATGAACAACGGCGCATAGCTGGCGTCAATCAAGGCAAAATCGTTGCCGTTGAAGTACGGGCCATCACCGAGCGCCTGTTCCACCTTGCCCAATGTGGCAATGGCTTTGTCTTCAGCGGCGTGGAAATCTTCCTCGGTTGCTGCGGTAATGAGGTTGTTCAGTTGCCCGAGGCATTGGCTGCTGTATTCGATCCAAGCGCGGTTTTGAGCACGTTGCAGTGCATCGCTGGGCATGAGATTGCCGGGGGTAACGTCGTTGATGTATTCGTTGATGACGGCGGATTCAAAGAGAACCTGATCGCCAATCTTCAGTAACGGGACTTTGCCGGTCGGCGCGATCTCCTTGAACCACGCCGGGGGCTGATCGAGATCGATGTAGGTCAACTGATAGGGTTGGTTTTTGTAGAGCAATGTGATGACGCTGCGTTGGACAAAGGGGCAAAGCTTGAAGCTGATCAGTTCGAAATTCATATTGACTCCAAGGGTGGATTTCGTCGTAAACCGTATAGCATAAGGCGAAATGATGTCGGATAGTCCAGAGAACCCCGCATTACGTATCGATAAATGGCTATGGGCGGCGCGTTTCTTCAAGACGCGAGGTCTGGCAACGACCGCGATCGATGGCGGAAAAGTACATGTTAATGGGCAGCGTGTGAAGCCCTCGCGTGCCATTCGGCCCGGAGACGAGATCGAGATCACTCGCGACCGGGACGCGATGACCGTGATTGTGCAAGACATTTCGGACCGGCGTGGGCCGGCGCCGGTGGCCCAGACGTTATACACGGAAACACAAGCAAGCCAAACCGCGCGGGCGCAAGCAGCGGAACAACGCCGTCTCCAGCGTGACGCGGTGGGCGCATTGCGTCCACAACAACGACCGAACAAGAAAGACCGGCGCGAACTGCGTCGTCTGGTCGGGAGGGAATAGTCCATGCCAGCCCCAGCCACCCCCTCGTTGGCGGCGGATTGTATCATTCGCCTGACGCATCGTCCGGATCGAGTCGTGTTGATCGAACGCCGCAATCCACCCTATGGACTCGCGTTACCCGGTGGCTTCGTGGATATCGGCGAGCGCGTCGAGGCGGCCGCAAAACGCGAAATGCGTGAGGAAGTGATGCTTGACGTCGAGTTAGATTGCCTGCTGGGTTGTTATTCCGATCCGACCCGTGATCCACGCGGGCATACGGTGAGTTTGGTCTATCTGGCCACGGCAACCGGTGAACCGCATCCGGCAGACGATGCCAAAACTGTTGTTCTAGCCGATCCCAAGGATCGAGAACTGATCCTCGCATTCGACCATCGCCTGATATTGGATGATTACCTGCATTACCAATCGACTGGCGAATTACCACCCATGCGAGTCTGACCCGACTTGTTGCGCAGCGAAGGATAGGGTAGCAACCCCCCAATGGCGTTTCGTATCGATCGTTTCCTAGGTTCTGATGTTTCCCCCCCCCGACCGGGTACGAAACACAGCCGACTTTGCTGCAAACACATTTGCAACCATTCATCCGGTTCAACACCGTTTTAACCCAACGATGCGTTTCGCCGATCGCGCAGCGCAGTTCCGTCTCATTCAAATAGGTAGCGAATATGTCCGATAGTCCAGTCGGCAGCGGCAATTTTATCCGCAACATCATTGACCAGGACATCCGGCAGGGTCTTCAACCCACGGCGGTGCACACCCGTTTTCCGCCAGAGCCAAATGGCTATCTCCACATCGGACATGCCAAGTCGATTTGCCTGAACTTCGGCATCGCGGCGAACTATGGCGGTCGCTGCAACCTGCGTTTTGACGACACCAATCCGATCAAGGAGGAGGTGGAATACGTCGAAGCCATTCAAGAGGATGTCCGTTGGCTGGGTTTTGATTGGGCCGACCGAGTGTATTTTACGTCGGACTATTTCGAGCGTTTGTACGCGTATGCCTGCCACTTAATTCGCACCGGGAAAGCCTTTGTTTGCGACTTAACGGCCGAACAACTGCGGTTTTACCGCGGCACATTGACCGAAGCGGGGCAGAATAGCCCCTATCGCGACCGCTCGGTCGACGAAAACCTCGACCTGTTTGCGCGTATGCGCGCCGGGGAGTTTGCCGACGGGACGCGGACGCTGCGAGCCAAGATCGATATGTCAAGTGGCAATCTCAATCTGCGCGATCCAGTCTTGTACCGGATTCTCCACGCACCACACCATCGCACCGGTAACCGATGGTGTATCTACCCGAGCTATGATTTCGCCCATGGCCAGAGCGATGCGATCGAAGGCATCACGCATTCCCTGTGCACACTGGAATTCGAGGATCACCGTCCGCTTTACGATTGGTTGATCGAGCAATTACCGGTTCCGAGTCGGCCCCATCAGTACGAGTTCGCCCGTTTGGATATGACCTACACGGTCTTATCCAAACGGAAACTGCTGACGCTGGTAAAAGAAGGTTACGTCGATGGTTGGGACGACCCGAGGATGCCAACCCTGTGCGGACTGCGTCGCCGCGGCTTTACCCCGGCCTCGATCCGCGATTTTACCGACCGCATCGGCGTTGCCAAAGCCAAATCCATCGTTCAGGTGGAATTACTCGAACATTGCTTGCGCGAGGATTTGAATAAGAGGGCGCCACGGCGAATGGCGGTTCTCGCCCCGGTCAAGGTCATCATTGACAATCTTGGCGCCCACGAAAGCATCACAGTCGAAGCGATCAATAACCCAGAAGACGAGGCAGCCGGAACCCGACCGCTGGTTCTAACGCGTGAAATCTTCATCGATGCCAACGATTTTCGTGAAGACGCCCCGAAAAAGTACCACCGTCTCGCACCAGGGAAAGAAGTTCGCCTTAAATTCGCCTGTTACATCACTTGTCGAGAAGTGCTAAAGCATGAAGATGGGACGATCAAGGCCATCATTTGCACCTGGGATCCACTGACCTTGGGCGGTTGGTCGCAGGACGGGCGCAAAGTCAAGGGGACCATCCATTGGGTCAGCGCGGTACATGCGGTCGATGCCGAGGTCCGTTTGTACGACAACCTCTTTATCAAAGAAAACCCGAACGAGGTTAACGATGGCGAGGCGTTCACGGTCAACATCAATCCACATTCGCGGGAAGTCTTGACAGGCTGTAAGGTCGAACCCGACCTGGCGGCATGCGCGCCTGGCGATCGCGTCCAGTTCGAGCGCACAGGTTATTTCATCGCCGACGCCAAGGATCACACGACTAGCCGGCCCATCTTCAACCGCAGCGTCACGCTCAATGACAGCTGGGCGAAAATAGAAAAACAAATGGCGTGACCGATATGCCAGTCACCAGCCGATGCCGTTGCACCTGCACCCCATCGACGCACCCGCTCGAGCCCGAGGGTCAGCGCCTGCCCTTCCCATCAGCCAACGCCGTTGGTACGCGCTGCAACCCCTTGGCTGTCGACGCCAGTATTGGCAGGCCAAGCCCTGCTCAGCAAGGGACAAGATCGGTGTAGGCAGCCAAATAGGCATCGATCTCGGCACAGACGGGGAACCTCTCAACGACATGGGCGCGATAAGCCATTCCGAGCCGTTGACGTTCGACGTGATCGAGCGCTAACAGTCGTTGCGTGTACATTGCCAGGGTCATACCGTCGACCCTTGACAGGACCCAATCCTGCAGAGCACTGCCCGCCGCAATATCCGCGGTGCCACCGGCCGCACTGGCAATGAGCGGTCGCGCGCAGGCCATGGCCTCGAGCACGGCGTTCGGCAGCCCGTCGCGCAAAGCGGGATGCCAGACCACATCCGTCAGGCCATACACCGGATTAAGGACCTGGTGATCGACCCACGGTAACTCGACGAGCAAATCATGCCGATCCGGGGTTTGTTTCCGCCAATGGGTCACAAAGGTGCGGCAATCCTCGCGCACACCACCCACCAACAAAAGACGTATGGCAGGTGCGACCTTGCGCAACCGGACCAAGGCGTCGAGCATCACGTGCAGACCTTTTTTTTCCCGCGCTTCGCCAAAAAAGCCGATCACAGGCGAAACACCGACCAGGCCAAGCGATTCTCGCAAAGCGCCAACCTCGGTCTGCGGCTGGAAACGATTGCTGTCGACGCCATTGGCAATCCAGCGGGTGGCGCGAGCGCCCAATGCCGTTGCCATGCGGCACAGCTCGTTGGAAACACCGACGACAAGATCGGCATGCTGTAAGGCAGTGACAACCCCGGATTGATACTCGGGGCGAAAGGCGTCACGCCAAAGATCGTTGCCTCGCGCACTAACCAGCAGGGGAATATCGCAATAACCGGCATAGTATGCACCGAGGAATCCGGTTAGACTTGGATAGACCGCATGCACCAAACGGTGGGGCGCACGTTCCCGGAGCACTTCAAAACTCAGTTGCAGGGCTTTGGCATGGCTCGGGGCTTGCACTTCAAGTACCGTCAATTCGTGCGCCTGGCTGGTCAGACGCTGGGGTTGACCACGCCGAATAACGAGTATTTCCAGCGGCAGATGCTCGGCCAAACCCAACGCCAGGCGTTGCACGGCAAGCCCGAGGCCACCCCGATCGGGGGGGAAGGTCGGTGTCAGCAGCAGGATCGGTGGCTTCACCATGGCTCAACGTTATCGATCAACAACCATCGGTTTCTGCAAAACCCAGCGCCTAAAGTAAAGACTGGCGCATGGCCTGTGTTAAGGTCACCCAAGGTAGCGAAAATTTCCACAAAAACCAGTCCTTCAACAAAACCGGGTAGCACAGCTTATGGCCAAATGTAAACGCATTATCGGGCGTCATTTACCGCATCCGTGCGATCGGCAAATCACCGGCGCAAATCCACCGCCGATCGAAGACGATCGCTGCACGGCATGCGGCATTGTCATCACCGCCACACAGGACAAAGCCGTGCTCGATTATGAGCTCGGGTTTTCCGATGCGGAGTTGGCACAGTTTTCTGTCCACATGAACTGCCCCAATATCGACGATTGCAATCCGCCGGAATGGGGCGAAAATTCCTATTCGAGTTTCACTTGATGCCAACTGGTGTTCTGTGGTATGCGCCGGGAGGTGGCCTCGGCCACATCACCCGAGCAGTGGCAGTGATTCGCGCGCTCCGCTGCCGTTGCCCAACACTCGAACCCCATCTCTTGGTCACCACGCCGTACTTGCATGGCGCACTGCTCGACGGCATCCCGACTTTGCGTCTACCGTCGCCCTTCGAGTGGCCCAATCGGCAGTCGATGGATGCTTATCGATCCGTGCTCATCGATACACTTTGCGCGTACACCAAAGCGCTTGCGCCGCGGCTGTTGGTGGTCGATACCCACGCCGATGGGATCATGGGCGAGCTGATGCCCGCTGTGCTTGCAACGATTCCCGCGCGAGCCTTGATTTACCGCCTCGGCGGGGTCATACCCGAGACATCGGCGGCTTGGGACACCTACCATCTGCGCTTGGCACCCTATCCGGAGCCCGTTCGCAACGATACCGAATCCGTTGGCTTCATCTTGATCCGCCGGCCGACGGAAGTTTATTCCAGGGCGGCCGCGCGCCGACGTCTGAGCATCGAAACGACACACTATCCGGTCGTATTGGCATTTCATGCCGGCGACCCCGGCGAAGTCAGCAGTTTTTTTGCCGTGGTCGAAGCCGCCGTCGAACAGGTTCCGCGAGCCTGCTGTCGCCTGCTGTCGCCTGCGCCAATCCGC
>CAZWQC010000181.1:0-6010 GCA_964635785.1 uncultured Ectothiorhodospiraceae bacterium | reverse complement strand
GAGATCAATATCGGTGACCTGCTGAGCGCAGCCCACTTCGATGCGCAAGGTGCGTGCTCGATCAGCGCCGGCCGATTGGGCGAAACAGTGGTGAATATTGCCGGTGCAGGCGATGTTCGTATCTCGGGTGTCGAAAAGAACCTGAGTATCAAGATTACCGGTGCTGGCGATGTGCATGTGGCGGATGGAGATGTCGATCACTTGTCGGTGAAAGTGAACGGAAGTGGTGATGTGACCTATGCAGGACATGCACGCACGGCTGATTTGCGTGTGGTGGGGTCAGGCGATGTTCGTGTCCGTTCGGTTGAGCAACAACCGAAGGTCAAGGTGGTTGGGGTAGGGGACGTGGTTGTCGATAATTGGCGCTGATTGTCTGGCGCCCAGCCGGAATGAATGTCAGGCTCCGACGTCAATTCTACAGAGCATAACCACGCGCAGCAGGTTCGACTTTGCGTTCATTTTTCATGACTAGTCGATTGCTGCGTTCGGTAATGGTGTTGTATAAGTAGCAGTTCATCTCATGAGTTGTTGCGTCCTTTTCCGGTGCGGGGAAAGGATGCAGCCGACTTTTCTGCAAGCACTTTCGCAAGAATTGATGATCAAGTACGTCCTTGCGGGAGTTCAAAAAAGCCACCGTTTTTGCAACCATTCACTCGTCCTATCTCGGACAAGCAAGACAGTCCTATAAACCTAGCATCATGCGTCGACGCGTTAGCGGATAACCGTTCTCGTAGTGTGGAGTAGGGTCGACTGCCGCGATCGACCCTACCGTCGTCTCCTAGCTTCCTGGGATGTTGGTAGCGATCGAGTTAATTACTACCTAACAACGACCCCAGATCGAAGGCTTCGCCATCACCTAGATCAAGGTTGCCTAAGTCAATCAGGTCCAACAATGCATTTAGGTCGACGATTTCCTCACCATCGATGGATAACTCGGTGAGGTTCGACAAATCCGTCAGGACACTCAGGTTAATAAAGTCATTGTCGCCGAGGTCCAACTCGCTTAGGTTAATCAGGTTCGATAACGCGCCGAGATCAACGATCTCGGTGCCGGTAATGTCGAGATTGGACAGGTTTTCGAGATCAGCGATTGGACCTAAATCGACGATGGGGTTTTCGCCGAGGTCCAACGCCCCAAGCCCGATCAGTTCCGATAATGCGCTTAAATCAACGATGTTGTTGGCAGATAGTTCCAGACTCGATAAGTTGCTGAGGTCAGCTAACGCAAATAAATCAACGATCGCATTGTCGCCAAGATCAAGCTCGGCCAGGTTGGCCAACTCCGATATTGCATCCAGATTAACGATGTCGTTACCCGATAAATCCAGATTCGCCAGATTGAACAGATCGGCCAGCGGACCTAAATCGACAATGTTGTTTTCACCGAGATCCAATTCAGCCAAGTTGACCAATTCTGCCAATGCGTCCAAATTCACAATTTCATTACCAGATAAATCCAGCTCGCCGAGGTTGGTCAAATCAGCCAAAGGGCCTAAATCGACAATCGAATTCTCGCCGAGATCGAGCTCCCGCAGGTTGATTAGCTCGGAGATCGCTTGCAAGTCGATAATCTCATTCTCAGACAGATTCAGTTCTTCGAGCTGACTGAGGTCAGCCAACGCGCTCAAGTCATCGATGTCGTTGCCACCGAGATCGAGGTCTTGCAACTGGGTAAGTTCAGCTAACGCATTTAAGTCAGCAATCTCGTTTTCCGACAGATCCAACCGAGTCAGACCATCCAAGTCGGCCAAAGCACTTAGATCGGAGAGTTGGTTGCCACCGAGATCCAACTCGGTCAGCTCGCGCAGATCGATTAAGCTCGACAAATCGGTGATGTCATTCTCCGATAAATCCAACGTCGTGAGATTGTCGAAACCGGCGAGTTCGCTGATATCACTGAGTTCATTGCCGCCAAGATTGAGGTTCGTTAGTTCCTCGAGTTCCCCAAGCTCGGATAATCCACTGTCTTCATCGAGTTCATTATCGGCTAGGTTGAGTTCGGTTACCTCGGTCGCGTCGCGCAACGGCCGGATGTCTTGAATTTGATTGCCGCTCAAGTCTAACCGCTTAAGTTGCTTGAGTTCTCCAACCGGGCTGGTATCACGAATTTGGTTACCGGGTAATGCCAGCTCTTCTAAGTTGACCGCTGCCTCCAATCCCGACAGATCAGCGATCTCGGCCGACTCCGCCGACAGCGACCGCAATCCTGCCATGTCGTCGGTGGTCAGCTCGCTTCCGTCGTCCCCCAGTTCGCGCCGCAGGGTCTGTTCCAAATGGGTGTCGGGTATGGATACGACTTCGCCTTCGGATGGCTGCATCAATGTGTCATCGATGTAGCTTTTAACCGCAGGACTGTCGCAGCGACGACATGTTTTGGCTACAGCGCCGTCGACAAAATGTTCCTCAGAATAGGACGAAAGATAACGCAACAACGCAATACCATCCGTTAACGCATCGATTTGTCGGTTACCATCGAGATCGAAAGAGTAGCGGTGAGTATCCAGATAGGTCGCGATCGATCCCGCGTCACAACGGGTGCAATTGGCCGTGTCGACAGCGTCATGCGTCAGTGCGTTACCGGTAAAACCGAACAAATGACGCAAGATCAGGACGCCGTCGAATTGCGCCTGAATCACACCGTTACCATCGATATCCGCCAGCGACAACGTCTCATCGGCCGCCGTCCTGGTGGTACCGACCAATACTGCCATCAGCAAAACAACGCTTCTCATCCAAAACGTTTGCAGCATGATAAAACTCTCCAAGATCAGTTGGTTATCGTGTTATCCGGGACAATGTTCCCGAGCTATGGGAATTCGGCACTATACAGAAAGGCGTTGCTGAAATACAGCTGCACCCGACGATCGGTCGCAAGCGCTTGATCCAGTCGCGATCGTTGTGCGAGCCGCCGATGCCAACCTCGTTCTGTTGGTTGGGGGGCCGTGGCAGGCGTCATAGGAAAAACGCTGTCATGATAGCAGGCTGGTTTGGGTGGTGGCTTCGGCGCTTGCGCGCGGCTGCCCCGGGTCGTCGCGGCAAAATAGACTCGTCGAGGACTGGGTTTCAGGTAGGTCAAGTAGTCTCGCGATCAGCGATGGAAATCAGCGTTGGGCGCAGCACGAACGTTCGTGAGTGCCCAACGCATAAAATCAGCGAGAGAATCGGCGTGCTCAATCCGATCAGTCGCCAATGGTACCGATGGTGCTTTCACTATTGAAACTGATGCCGCCGTAACCAATGCCGAGATTGACGGCCGTGCCAACCGAAACGTTGTTGTTCACACTTCCGCCGATATGCGCATTGCGAACATCGCCGATGCGCTGCTTGGCTTTTGCACCCGAACCCAAGCTCAGGTTGACGGCCGTACCAACGCCTACGTTTTGGTTTAGGTCGCCTCCGATTGAGGTATTACCACCGACGGAACCGATATGCTGTTTCGCCGTGATATTCTTGCCCAGACCGAGATTAACCGCTGTTCCCACATCCACGTTCTGATCGACATCGCCGCCGATGTCGACACCACCACTACCCGCAAATGCCGGTGTGACTACTGCGACCAAAACACCCAAACTCAACCTCACGATGACTTGCTGCATGAGACCTCCCTCGATAGGAATCAAGTTACGTTAAACAAGAACCAGCCAGTTAGACGACTGGCCAGTAGCATCCCGTCGCCCCGACTTCCACGCAGTTGGACCTCACGTGGGAAACGCGACATCCTTAAGGACGCGTGTCGAGAATACAGTGCCGGACAACGCGAAACAAGCGACAGGCGAAAACCTTTGCCGAAGATCGTCCGGTCAGATTCGCATGGTCCGCCGAACGGAGCCGGCGATTGGCAGAACAAAATGGCTGAGCTCAAGCGGCGAGGCAGAGTAGGTATCAATTGTGGTGAGTGGCGTCGACACTCGACTCGCCAAAGTCGCAATGATAAGCAGCCCGCCAGCTGACGATTCGCGCTAATCACTTTCTGAGAACTCCGTAGGCAAAGAAAGGTGGGCGAGGCACTAAAACCAGGGGTCCTGATGTGTGAAATATTTGTGTCTCAGCTTTGCCGATGTCGTTTTTAATAGATCGTTGGGGAATGTCGCGTTGCCTTGCGTTCCAGCAATCCGCAGACGAGGCAAGTTTGTTCAGCGATGGGACTGCGGTGTAAACCAGACTCCGATGATTATCGGTTCGGGTACGAAAAAGATTGGGCAAAAGGTACCGAATGGGTACGCGGTGCAAGTGCGTGGGTAGGCCGGGGGCAGGGAGAGTCCGGCCCACGGCCTAGCCGACAAACAGCAGGTGCGGCTAGAAGCCAAGAAACGCGAGTACACCAGCCTCGGCGATGCGTTGGCGCATCAGTTGCGAAGCACTCTCGACCGCCTTTTCTCGGCCTTTCAATGATGCCGCGGAAACGACCTCCTGGCGGCTACCGATCTGTTCGCCCGGTCCACCGTTCACCGTAAACCGTGTGGTTAGGGTGGCACGGGTCTCGCGGTCGCGAGCGTATTGCTTGATATCGGTGCTAAGCTTGATACTGATGGTGGTGTACGGGCTGCCGCGACGTTCGACGATGGGTAGGTTTTGTTCGGTGAGCAGGTCTTTGAGGTGTTCGAAGATGTAGCGGCTGGCCGCATCGTATTCTATGAAAAAGTCAATTGAATTGCTGGCCCGAGTGAGGTCGGTGTCATACTGGCGATACCGCTCGGTGGTTGCTTTGGTATCCTGGCCATAGCCGAACGCGTTGAGCACTTCGACCAAGCCACGCGCTTGAGCGAGCTGGTTTTGTAACTCGAACCGCTTCTTCAATTTGCCGGCCGCGGAGGCCAGGATGAAGTTGTCCATCGATGTGGTCAATCGCTGATCGATGTTCTTCAACTCATCATAACGCTGGGCTAGGTATTGGTTTCGATCGACCGCCACTTGTGCAAAATGAGCGGTCTCGCCGCGTTGCTCGTGTTGCACGATGTCGTAGCCAATAAACTGAGTCTCATCGATGGTTTGCCGGGTCAGTTGACTGATATTGCTGCGGGTGCGCTCGTCGTATTGCCCGGTTTGAACTCGCAGTTCATCCGATACCGTCGTCTTGATGCGGGATGCCACGTCGACCAACGCTTTTTGCACGGCTTGCTGTCGGTTCGGACCCTCGCCATACCCCCACCAGGTGCCCGGTGGTTCGACAGCTCGGGTGGTATACCATAGTGGCGGTGTCGGGGAACTGGGGCCAAATAATGTGGCGCAGCCGGGTAGACCGAGCGCGAGGAGGACCAGGAGGAATCCTGGCGATAGAGTTAGTTGCCTCCGTTGCCGATTGCCCCGGTGTGTGCCGACGGCGAGAAAACCAAACAAACGAGTTGCGATTGAGCAGATCGAGAAAAGGCCAATCGGGGTCACCGAGTGGAATCGAGTCATCATGCAAACAGCCTCTTGCTATTGAATGTTATTGTCAATTGTTTCAGAAGTGTCTGCGTCCCTTCCGCCGCGGGGGAAGGGACGCAGACACTCACTCTGCGAAACATTTACAACAATCTATAAGTGAATGCTTTAACGCGCGATCTCGATTTGGATCTGACCATTGCAGGATTGTACCGGATAGCATTTCACCGGTTCTGTGGCAGGTGGTTCCAGCGGCGCGCCGGTGCGTAGGCTAAAGCGTGAGCCGTGCAGCGGGCAGCTCACGCAATCACCATGGAGTGCGCCGAGATACAACGAGGCGTCTTCATGGTTGCAGACGTCATCGATGGCAAACAGCTCGCCGTCGACATTGGCAAGCAGGATCGGATGACCGTCGATTTGGACGCGGGCGGTCTTGCCGATCGGTAGAGCCTTCGTGGGTAGTACCGAAACAAACGACATGGGTGTGCTCCAGCGAATGGTTTGTTTGGCGAATTGTGGCAGTGTAGCGTGTTTGCGCGGCGGATGCAGTGTTTGTTGCCATTGAGATCACCGACTTTTCGTCCATCTGTGGCTCAACGAAGTCAGCGAAACCTGGTCAAACGGGGTGATCGCCCCGTTCTTAGCG
>CAZWQC010000180.1:0-6021 GCA_964635785.1 uncultured Ectothiorhodospiraceae bacterium | reverse complement strand
GCCATCCCCTCCACTACCGCCGCAATATCGCTGACGACGACTCGATCGCCGGCGGCAAGGCCATCACCGATGAAAACTCCTTCCGCTTGGCTGAAAACGATCTCGACCGGACGGATTCGCAGCCGGTTGTCCCCATCCATCACCCAGGCTGAGTGGTTATCGCGGACGACCCGTCGAGGGAGTGCCACCACCTGCCGTAACATCCGTCCATGAACTTCGCCGCGAACGAAACTACCAAGCAACATGCTCGGTTGTTGCCGATTCTCCGCACGCGATGCCAGTGGATCGGTGACGGACACCAGTACCCGTGCAAGGCGTCCCGAGGGCTGAAGGTCACCCAGCAAGCGCACAATCTCACCGCGGCGGAACGTGCCGGCGGGCCAAACCTCGTCCAGGAATAGACGAACCTCAGACCCCGCCTCGCTTGCTAGTGAAGGAAATTCGATCCACCGCAAATCAGTCATTGGCAGCGCCAGTTCGACCCAGTACTCGTCCGTCCCGGCCAAAGTGGCAATATCAGAACCGATCGTCAGCCGTGTCCCGACATTGATGTGGCGGGCGACGATCAGCGCATTAAAGGGGGCAGCGATGGTGGTTCGGGTCAACACGAGTTCCGCTTCCGCCAAGACGGCTTGCGCAACCTGGACGCTAGCCTTGACTTGTTCGAGCTGCGGTTGGCGCAGCACCAAGCCGCGTTCAAACTCCGGAATTTCCTCACCAAGCAAGGCGAACTCCCGCTGTGCCACGAGCTGATTGCCCTCTTCCAAGGCGTATTCTGCCTGCGCCTTGGTTAATTCCGCTCGACGTCGTTGCACGACTAGCCGATAGTCACGCGGATCAATTCGCAATAGCGTTTCCCCACGCCGGAACAGACCGCCGGGAACGAGCGCCGGGCTGATGCTCACGACCTCACCACTGACTTGCGCACGCAGATTGACTTCGCGGGCAGGGATCACTTCGCCCCAAGCCTTAAGACGAACGGGAAAATCGCCCCGCGTGACGGTTGTGACTGCAACGAGGTGGGCACGTTCGACCGGCTCGCGGCGGCCCGACTTCGGCGGCGAACGGGTCAATTGCAGGACGACAATCGCGGCAAGCATGATGACTCCGACTGTCAGTAACGTTTGGAGCACTGCAAACATCAGCCGTGTCCGACCAGCGGCTGGCAGCGCGCGCCACGCGATGCGACTTGCATTCGCCATCAGTTCGCCTCACGCCCAAACGCCTGTTCAACTTCTGCCGGGGAAACCGGAGTACGCACAGTCCAACCACCGGCAAGCGCCCGGGCCAAAGCAATTCGATTGGTCAGTAACTCTCGTTGCTGCGTCAACACCTGTCGCTCGAGTTGTTGTTGGTTCAGTAATGCGTCAAGAACATCCAAGTATGCCGTGGAACCGTCGACATACCGCTGTCGTAGCCGAACCACGACTTCATTGGCCAGTGCCAATTGGCGTTGTAAACTGGCCAGGCGCTGGCGTTGCATCCGTTCATTGACCAGCGCATCTTCGACCTCCTTAATCGCCGTTAACACCACTTCACGATAGCGGTCGAGGTTCTCCTGTAATTCGGCCCGGCGTTGTTCCACTGCGGCGCCGCGACGTCCCGCAGCGAAAACGGGCAGCAGCAAACCCGTCGTGAGCTGGGTCAACCACTGATCGAACAAACCGGCAGGACTGATCGCGTTGGTTGTCATGCGGACCGTGAGATCGATACGCGGGAACCGCTCTGCCAATGCGGCGCCGACCCGCGCATTGGCCGCATGAATCGCAAGCCGCGCTTGGCGAACATCCGGCCGGCGTTGCAATACGACAGCCGGTATACCCGTACTTGGCAACGCTGGTAACGCGATCAACTCAGCGATCTGTGGTAGCTCGATCCCACGGGGAATTTGACCGAGCAGGACGGCCAAGGCGTGTTCGAGTTCACCAATACGGGCTTGAGTTGCCAACTGTTCACCGCGCAGCTGTTCCACCAACTGCCGCTGCCGGAGCACATCTGCCGCTGCGATTTTGCCGACCCGGAAACGCAACACGACGAGTTCCAGTACTTGTTCATTCAATGCCGATTGCCGAACCAATAGCTCGCGTTGACCACGAGCTTCGACCAGTGCATACCAAGTACTGGCCACTTCCGCCGACAATGCGATGGCCGCCGTTGGTAATGCCTGTTCACTGGCGAGCGCATCAAATCGAGCCGCTTGCGCCAGCGTTTGCAACCGGCCCCATAAATCGAGTTCGTAGTTGGCAACCCATCCCAAGGTATACCGATCGGTGCTGTCGGTGGTCGAATCGATTTGCCGCAGACTATCCGCTTGGGCATCGATACTTGGCCAACGGGCTGCGTGGTTCTGCTTGGCGACTGCTCGCGCTGCACGCAGGCGTGACCAGGCCATTGCCAAAGAAACGTTATCGACTAGCGCTCGCTCGATTAGCGTATTCAGCTGTGGATCATGAAAATCCTGCCACCAGCGCAAGGTGGGCGCCATGGGACCGTCAGCCGAGAACGCAACGGGCAATTCCACTGTTGGCGGCGTCACCGGTGCGGTCAGGGTACAGGCAGTCAAACAGACCAAGCCACAGCACACCAACCCGATGGCGGCGAAACAACGTGCCCGTGATGACCCTAACCAGTCCGCGGTCATCATGTTAAGCGGTGACGGTCATCGTGACAACCACGTCACCGCTTAACGCCCATGCGCTGCCAGGGAATCGCTCGCCCACGCGGCAAGCCCGGACGCCCGTTGGTTGGCCGACGTCTCGATCGGCCAGTTTTTCGCCGGAACCTTAGCAAACGACACGCCCACCCAGCGCCGGCGGCAGGTACCATGGTCATTGCCGAAAGGATCAAACCGCTGCTTGCAAACTTTTACTGACAACCTCGTAGACATCCTTGGATAATCCTTCGATCGCCGCCAGCTGCTGCAACTCATTTTGCATCAACGCACGGCGTTTCCCCTCGAAACGACGCCACCGTGTGAAGGGGTTGGTCAAACGCGACGCGATCTGCGGGTTGATTGCATCCAGTTCGCGAATTCGCTCGCCTAAAAAACGATACCCCCCACCCGTCGGATCATGGAAATGAACAGGATTACCATGGGCAAATGCACCGATCAATGCCCGCACTCGATTCGGGTTCTTGATGGAAAAACCGGGATGATGCATAAGCCTTTGAACATCCGTCAAGACCTCGGCGCGATCCGCAGTGGCCTGTAAACGAAACCACTTATCCATGACCAGCCGGTCGTCGCGCCAACGTTGTTCGAAAGCGGCGAGGGCCTGCTCCCGTTCGGGATTGTCACGATCCGTCAGGGTCCGCAATGCGCCGACACAATCGGTCATGTTTGTGGCCCCCCGAAACTGGGTCATTGCCAAGGCGATGGCCTCATCCGTTTCCAGGCTGGTCAGATAGGCGAGACAGAGGTTCTTCAGCCGGCGACGACCAATGGCGGCGGGATTAAGATCATACTCGCCCTGATCATGATGCGCATGATACACATCGAGGAATCGATCATAGAGTTGTTCAGCCAAACCACGCCGCACGAAGGAACGAACGGCATGAATGGCATCGACATCCACCGGTTCGACCAATTCCGCGAGATAATCCTCGCTCGGCAGGGTCAGCGCTTCGGCGATCAATGAGCGATCCGTATCGCTATCTGCCAACAAACTGCCCACCGCGGTAACAAATTCATCGTCCAACACGGGCTCGCGACCGGCTTGCCAGTCTCCGATGAGTCCGAGAATCAGTTTGATGGCCAACCGCTGGCCCGCCTCCCAGCGATTGAAAGCATCGCTGTCATGCTGCATCAAAAACAACAAGTCCGCATCCGTGTAATCGTACGACAAACGAACGGGTGCGGAAAAATCTCGCAACCACGACGGCGTCGGTGTCGTGGCCACATCGACAAAGGTAAACGTCTGTTCCGATTCGGTAAAGTCCAGCACACGGGTCGTGGCACCAGAACCTGTTTCGCCGGCCAAACGCAAGGGGATATCCCGACCTTGCTCGTCCAACAACCCGATCGCGATCGGAATCGGCATCGGCTGTTTATCGACTTGGCCCGGCGTTGCCGGAGTTTCTTGGGTCACGGTAACGTGCGCTTCACGAGTAGCGCCAGCGTAGTAAAAGCGTGCGTTAACCCGAGGCGTACCGGCCTGATCATACCAACGTTTGAACTGAGTCAGATCGATCCCGGTCGCATCCGACATCGCTTGCAGGAAGTCATCGGTGGTAACGGCTTGGCCATCGTGGCGTTCGAAATACAGATCGAGCCCACGGCGAAATCCATCCCGTCCTAACAAGGTCGCAATCATGCGCACAACCTCGGCGCCTTTTTCGTAGATGGTCACCGTATAGAAATTGTTGATCTCGATATAGGACTGTGGCCGGACGGGATGCGCCATCGGCCCATCGTCCTCGGCGAATTGGGCGGTGCGCAAGCGCCGGACAGCTTCGATACGCTGCACTGCGCGGGAATCCATATCGCTGGCGAACTCGGCTTCCCGGTAGACGGTCAAGCCCTCTTTCAGGCTCAATTGAAACCAGTCCCGACACGTCACCCGATTACCCGACCAATTGTGAAAGTACTCGTGGCCGATCACCGCCTCAATGCGCAGAAAGTCCTGATCAGTCGCAGTCTCCGGACGCGCCAGCACATACTGCGAATTGAACACGTTCAAGCCTTTATTTTCCATCGCACCCATATTGAAATCGTCGACGGCGACTATGTTGTATTGGTCCAAGTCGTATTCGCGACCGAAACGCTGCTCATCCCACCGCATCGCGTTGACGAGCGAACGCATGGCGTGCTCGGTCATGCCCAGATTGTGCGGCTCGACGTAAATCCGCAAAATAACCTGTCGGTTAGAACACGTCTCAAACCGCTCTTCCTGATAGACAAAATCCCCAGCCACCAGCGCAAACAGATAAGACGGCTTCGGAAATGGATCATGCCACAGCACACGATGGCGACCCGCGGGAAGGTCTTCGTGTTCGAGTCGGTTCCCGTTGGAGAGCAGGATGGGATAGCGCTGTTTATCCGCCACGATTTCCGTGGTAAAAATCGTCATACAATCCGGTCGATCGGGAAAGAAGGTGATACGACGAAAACCCTCGGCTTCACACTGCGTGACGAAATGGCCACCGGACAAGTACAAGCCCTCGAGCGCGGTGTTTTCCGCCGGTACGATTTGCGTGACGAGTTCCAACTCGAACTGGGCCGGCGGAGCGAACAACGTCAATCCCGTACGATCGACATGGAACCGCTCGTTTGACAACGTTTCGCCATCAAGACGAATCGCAAGCAAGGTCAAGCTTTCGCCATCGAATCGAAGCGTTTCACACCACGGCGTTTCCGGCCGGCGCTGCAACGCCAAAACCGAGCTCACACGCGTGTCGGTCGGGTCGAGTTCGAACCGCAGCTTGACCTGTTGCACGCGGTAGGGCCAAGGCGAGTAATCTGCCAAATGGACCATCGCGGGATAGTCTTGTTGCATAGTAAACACTCCGATACGCCAGCTCGCAGGCAGGCGGTTTCTTTGCCATTTCCCCACCGGCAAACGATGATGCCCGAGACTTTCGAATGTTTCGCCAGCGCCGGTGAATAAAAGTCATCTTGCAAACTGCACGCGTCCCCGTGACCGAATCGTTTGGCAACCGATGCCACTTGCCAAACGTCGCAGTCACCACGGTATCATACTCCCCTGGCAACTACCATCGACCCGCACATTGGGTTAAACCGAAAGGAGGTTTTCGGATGCCTGTTCCGGCACTTATCGACATCTGTTGCAACTTTTCCCATCGTTCGTTTCGCGCGGACGAGACCGAGGTCTTACAACGCGCCCGTAGCGCCGGCGTGACCCGACTCATGGTGACCGGTTCCAGTGTTGCCGATAGTGAGACGTGTATTCGCTTGGCGGAAATCTACCCGGATATGCTCTACGCAACGGTTGGCACACATCCGCATTACGCCGCCCACTGGACTGCCGACGCCCCGAGTCGAGTCCGCGACCTCGCCGGTCA
>CAZWQC010000179.1:0-6036 GCA_964635785.1 uncultured Ectothiorhodospiraceae bacterium | reverse complement strand
CGCGATCACGCTGACAAACAACAGCAAAACCAGTGCGACCCCCATCCCAACAGCCAACCGACCGTACCAGCGAAACCGCCGTTCCGCCCGTTGCCGTCGCGGCAAGCTGGCCTTGACACGAGCCACCGTGCGCGCTCCGGTCATGGTTTCTTTCATATCGCTATTCATATTGCTCTCGATACTTGCGAACGATGTGCAGGGCGATAACGTTCAACAGCAACGTCAGACAGAACAACACCAGTCCAAGGGCGAAGGCAGCCAACGTTTTCGCGCTGTCAAATTCCTGGTCTCCGGTCAACAAGGTAACGATTTGCACAGTGACGGTGGTTACCGCTTCCAGCGGGTTAAGCGTTAGGTTCGCCGCCAGTCCCGCCGCCATGACCACGATCATGGTCTCGCCGATCGCGCGGGAAATGGCGAGCAACAATCCGGCCACGATCCCCGGCAAAGCGGCTGGGAACACGACCTGTCGGACCGTTTCCGATTGCGTGGCCCCTAACGCGTAGGCGCCGTTGCGCAGTGATTGGGGCACCGCATTGATGACATCATCCGATAACGACGACACGAACGGAATAATCATGATCCCCATGACCAATCCGGCCGCCAACGCGCTCTCGGAGGCGACGTCCATCCCGACGGCTTCCCCGATCCCGCGTAGCTGTGGCGCAACCACCAAGGCCGCGAAGAAACCGTAGACCACCGTCGGAATACCGGCTAGAATCTCCAACGCTGGCTTGGCCACGGCCCGCAAACGAGAACTGGCATACTCGGAAAGATAAATCGCCGACAACAGCCCCACCGGCGCGGCGACGGCCATGGCAATCGCTGAAATGAGGAAAGTGCCAGCGAACAGCGGAATCGCGCCAAACGCCCCAGACGACCCCACTTGATCTTCACGGATAGCGGTTTGCGGGCTCCAATCCAAGCCAAACAGAAAATCTTGCACAGGCACTTTTTGGAAAAAGCGTAGAGACTCGAACAAGACGGACAACACGATGCCGATGGTGGTAAAGATCGCTAACGTCGAACAGGCCAACAAAAACCATTCCACCATTCCCTCGACACGAACGCGAGCCCGGAAATCGGGCCGCAGCCGGCGCCAAGCGATCGCCACCCCAGATACCGCGACGGCAAGGCCGATCACGACCATCGCCATGTCACCGATACGCACCAAACGTTGATAATGCGCCGCCGCCACTTCTTGCACTGGTGTCGCCGAGCCGTCCACGATGCTGCCCGCCGCCAAACTCTTGACCTCCGCGAACCACAAACGGAACTCGTCGGCCGGCAATGCGAGGATGTGGTCGGGTAATCGTGAAGCCACTAGCCAGGACACGACCTTTCCGTCCAATCCATGCCAGAGAAACACCAGAAACAGGGCTGGCACACCACACCAAATTGCCACGTATAGCCCATGGTAAACCGGTAGCGAATGCAACGAGCGCACGCGCCCGCCTGTTGTTACCGCAAAAGCGCGGCGCCAGCCCAGCCAATAGGCCAAACTGCTCGCCGCGAGCAAAACAGCAATGAATTGGGTTGTGTCCATCGTCTCGTCAGTTCTCGGCAAAAACCAATGGTTACAAACCGGGCGAATCGAATCCCGATATCGCGTTACAGTCCTTGCATCGGCAGCAGGTTCTCAACCTGGTTCCGATAGGTCTCGCGCTCCTCGACCGACAGCGGAATCAAGCCCTTATCGGTCAAATAACCAAAATCGCCCCACGCCCGATCGCTGGTGAACTCTGCCAAAAACGGCTGCAGACCGGCCTGTTTACCGAGTTGGGCCAGCGCATGCGCTTTTTTGACGTAGAAATACAACGAACGCGAGATCGGATATTCGCCGGTCGCGATCGTATCGAAGGTCGGCTTGACGCCAGCGATCGCAGAGCCTTGAATCCGATTGCGGTTTTGGTCCAAGAAGCTAAATCCGAACACACCGATCGCGCTCGGATTGGCGACGAGCTTTCGCACGATCAAGTTATCGTTCTCGCCTGCCTCGATATAGCCACCATCTTCGCGGACGGTGCGGCAAATCGCCTTAAAGCGGTTTTCATCCTCCTCTTTGATCGCGGCGATCCACGGGAAAGCCTTGCAGCCACCTTCCAGGGCCAATTCCGCAAAGGCGTCACGGGTACCGGAGGTTGGCGGCGGTCCAAGCACTTCGATATCCATCGTCGGCAACGCCGGGTTAACCTCTGCCCAGGTTTGGTAGGGGTTCTCTACCAGCGTCGCGGAACCATCCGGATTCGGGACTTCTTTGGCCAGCGCCAAAAACAAATCCCGCAAACTCAAGCTCAATGCAGTGGCATCCTTGGAACTGGCCAGCGCAATCCCGTCATAGCCTATCTTGACTTCGACGATATCCTCGATCCCGTTCTTGCGGCAACGCTCAATCTCCGAGGACTTGATCCGCCGCGAGGCATTACTGATGTCCGGATGCGCTGCACCGACACCGGAGCAAAACAGTTTCAACCCGCCGCCAGAACCGGTCGCCTCCACCTTCGGCGTCTTGAAGTCGGTACTGCGCCCAAAGTTCTCCGCGACGGTGGTGGCAAAGGGATACACCGTCGATGAACCGACGATGTAGAGGTAATCACGGGTTTGCGCCGTTGCCACAGCGAAAAAAAGCAACGTCAACATCACAAAGACAAATGATTTCGGTAACATCAAGGTCTCCCATCGACAGATTACGAACAAACTGCATACACACGAAAGCGAACCGATAAAATACCGCAATTCATGATGGCGTTGTTTAAAGGAACGTTTCGGTTATATGACTTTTCTGTGTAAGCTGCACCGTCCGTCCCGTCCAAGGAACCCGCAGGAGCCGTTATGCAACTCATGCCCGCACCCTCCGTCCCCGCCGAACCGGTACCCATCGATGCACCGCTCGCCACGACCACCTACGACCTCGATGCACCAGAGCTCTACCTCAACCGTGAACTGACTTGGCTCGCATTCAACCGCCGTGTGCTGCACGAAGCTGAGGACGAACGGACGCCACTGCTGGAACGGGTCAAATTTCTCGCGATCGTGGCCAGCAATCTCGACGAGTTTTTCATGAAGCGTATCGGCGGGCTGAAACAGCAAATCGCGGCCGGCTTACGCACCAAGAGCGTCGACGGGCGAACACCGGCCGAGCAGATCGTGGCATGCTATCGCGAAATGCGTGACATTCAGGCTCACCAACAAACCATCCGGCGCCGCATCATCGCCGAAATGAGCGACCACGACATCCATCTGCTGGCGTTTCGGGAACTCGACAAGCACCAGCGCGAGCAGCTGCGCGAACAATTCCTCGCCGACATCTTTCCGGTGCTCACGCCGCTGGCCATGGACCCTGGGCATCCGTTCCCATTCATTTCCAATCTCGCCTTGAATCTGTTGGTCGTGTTGCGTTACCCCGCCGACAGCGAGGACGAGCATCTCTTGGCCCGCGTCAAGGTTCCGGTCAGCAAGGATGTCGCCCCCCGTTTTCTTGCTGTCCCCGGGTTATCGAATCACTTCATTGCGATGGAAGACATCATCGTCGAAAATCTGGACCTTTTGTTCCCCGGCATGGAGATCGTCGCCGCCGAGATGTTCCGCGTCACCCGCAACGCGGTGGTGGAAAAAGAGGAAGAAGAAGCCGATGACCTGCTCGAATTGATCGAGAGCGAACTGCGGGAGCGGCACATGGCGCCGATCGTGCGTCTTGAGGTTGTCCGGGGGATGGACCCGATTCGCCGCGGCATGTTAATGGCCGAACTCGGCCTTGACGAAGCGGACGTATTCGAAGTCGATGGGTGTCTTGGTATGCGCAACTTGTTTCAGCTCGCCGGCCTCGAGCACCCCGAATTGCACGATGCACCGCACACCCCCATCGACCATCCCCGGCTGGCCTTCGATCGGCGCAACATTTTTCATATCCTGCGAAGCACTGGACCGATCTTGTTGCAACACCCATACGAGAGTTTCACCACCTCGGTGTTACGCTTCTTGCGCACGGCTGCAAACGACCCGAAAGTACTCGCGCTGAAAATGACCCTATATCGCACTTCGGCGGAGGGCGATGTCATCGATGCGCTGATCGACGCCGCACACAACGGCAAACAAGTGGCTGTTCTCGTCGAACTCAAAGCTCGCTTCGACGAAGCCGCGAACATTCGTTGGGCGCGACGTTTGGAAGAAGTCGGCATCCATGTCACCTACGGGGTGTTGGGACTGAAAACCCACAGCAAAATCATTCTCGTCGTGCGCAAAGACTTCAATGGCATTCGCCGCTACGCACATGTCGGCACGGGCAACTATCATGCCGGTACCGCTCGTTTATATACTGATCTCGGCATGCTGACCAACGATGAAGAAATCTGTGACGACCTGACTCGCTTATTCAACTCCCTCACGGGTTTCTCGCCACCGCCGCGCTACCGAAAACTGTTGGCCGCACCCTACACACTGAAGACCTCGATCCTGGCCAAAATCGACCGGGAAATCCGAGTGCAGCAAAGCACCGGGAACGGCTTGATTCAAATGAAAATGAATGCCCTGGAAGATGTCGATATCGTTCGGGCGCTCTACCGTGCTGCGCAAGCCGGGGTTACCGTCGACCTCATTGTCCGCGACACCTGTCGGCTACGGCCTGGGCTACCCGGTCTATCCGAAACGGTGCGCGTCATCAGCATCGTCGGCCGATTCTTGGAACACGCCCGCATACTTTATTTTTGCAATGGAGGCGACGAAGAGTATTACATTGGCTCAGCCGACATGATGCAACGCAATCTGGAGAGTCGAGTAGAAGTCGTCACACCCGTAACCGATGCCAACCTACGTGCCGACTTGCGCATGATTCTCGACGCCCAGCTTGGCGACCAACGTTCGGCCTGGGAAATGCAATCCGATGGCAGCTATTGCCAACGCCAACCATCCGACGCTGCCACCGGCAAAGCCGTACATCAACTCCTGGCCGAGGTCGCCGAGCGCCGTCTCGATAGTGCTGGAAAACACCGCCAGAATCGGCTGCGCAAGCGATTGTTACGCTATTTCAAGCAACGCCTCGAACACTAAACCACGGCCACAAGCAACCACTGGGCGCGCTTTTGTCAGCGGTGATTGCCAAAGCGGTCGTCGTTTTCCTCCCTTCCGACCCGCCTCAAACCGGACAACGGATCGGCGAACTGCACCACGCTGACTCAACACGAGGTCCGCACAAAATAGTCAACGATCGCCCGCCGGTCTATTTTGCCGGACGCCAAGCTCGGCAGTACGTCTGTATGCCAAAACCGCCGCGGTCGCTCCTGGCTCGGCAACCGCTCTCGACACCAGTTAACGAGCGTGGCGACCTCGGTCGTGCCAACATAGGCAACCGCCAGTTGATAGCCCCAAATCGGCTCGGGTATGCCAACCACCACCGCTTGCACAACGCCGTCGGCTCGGGCCAGTTTGGCTTCCACACCGTTCGGATGCACGTTGTAGCCACCAATCACCAGCACGTCATCAACCCGGCCGGAAACTTTCAGCGCACCGGTAGAGGTGACACAGCCGATGTCCCGTGTCGACAACCACCCATCAACCAATCCATTCCCCCGTCGGCGCAACGGATTGGCATAGCCCGCCATCACCATATCACCGGACAAGCGGAGCGCTTGCTCACCCTCTTCGCAAACTCGACAGTCAACCAAAACACCAGGAAGCGGCAGGCCGACCATGCCGGCCGACGGCACCGTCTGCAACCGTTCCGACAACGCGATATGCGATGTCGTTTCCGTCATCCCGTACCCGAGATACAACGGCCACCCGGCATCGATCGCCCGCTGCGCAAGACCAGGATCAAGCGCTTGACCACCCATTAGCACGACGCGCAGCAGCGGCGGTGGGGTCCCCCCACAATCCAGCAACCTTGCCAACATAGCCGGTACCAAGGAAAGATGCGTCACTGGATGCTGCCTCAATTCCTGAAGAACCCGGTCGGCATCGAAACGCTCGTGCACCAAAACCCCCGCCCTGGCCAACCAACACCGATAACCGATCATCAGGCCACCGATGTGTTGCCGCGGC